>JBGOZZ010000275.1:0-2943 GCA_041480465.1 Methanoregula sp.
AATCCTGCCAAAAATTTGTTAATACCTGTCGCCTGCATGATATCCCTGCTCCGGAGAAAGGTTGTTCATTGGTGCACTAATAGGTAGCGCACATACGGGGATGGAAGATAAATAAGCGTAAATTCGAAAACGAACCATAGTTCCGCATGGCGATATTCGAGACCGTGAGCGATGAAACCATCAAACGGGGAGAATGCACGGATATCTATTTTGTGCGCACGGAAGAGACACTGACCAGGGAAAATATCAACCCGGTCGTCTCAATGGAAGTGACCGCTGCCGCACTGCCGGACACCTGGGCGGTTTTCTGCGGGCTTTCCGATGTAATCGCCCTTCTGGAGGGTCTTCCGGTTACGGTGGATGCGATACCGGAGGGCACGGTTTTTTTTAAAAACGAGCCGGTCCTGCGGATTTCAGGAAAGTACCGGGATTTTTGCCGTTACGAGACAGCGATCCTCGGTTTCCTCTGCCATGCATCGGGAATCGCCTCGGCAGCAGCCCATATCACGGTCGCTGCCCAAGGACGCCCGGTCTATTCTTTCGGTTCGCGGCGACAGCACCCTGCCATTGCGGGCATGATCGAGCGTGCTGCCTGGATCGGGGGGGTAGATGGTGTCTCGAACACCTGTGCACCGGAAGGAATGCCCGTCGTAGGGACCATGCCGCATGCATTTGTGATGTGTTATGATAAGCCAGAGGATGCCTGGCGCTCATTTGACCGGCATGCCCCTGAAGAAGTCCCCCGGATCATGCTGTGCGACACCTGGTGCGATGAAAAATCCGAGTCCCTGCGGGCAGCAAAATGCGGGGCAACCATGGTCCGTCTCGATACACCACGATCCAGGCGTGGCGACATGCTGGCGATCATCGACGAAGTGCGATGGGAGCTGGATGCACACGGGTACGATAACGTAAAGATCCTGCTGACCGGCGGGGTGACCCGCGATGATATAATCGCCTCAGTGCAGAGCGTTGACGCATTCGGCGTTGGCGGAGCAATTGCAAATGCGCCCGTGATCGACTTCGGCATGGATATTGTCGAGATTGAAGGAGAATCCAAAGCCAAGCGCGGAAAGAGGAGCGGTGTCAAGCAGGTCTACGAGTTGCCCGGCGGTGAGCACCGGATGCTTCCGCTCAGTAAGAAAGCACCTGAAGGCGGAAAACCCCTGCTCGAACCGTTCATAAAAAACGGGATTGTTGTGAAGGGCTCCGGCATGCAGGAGGCACGCCACAGGGTACTGGAAAGATTACCCGTTTTCCCTCATCCATAAACCTGCCCTTCTTCCGGCAGCTGAGTAAAAAGATCGATAATGTTGATAAAAGAACATATCGCGAGGAGGTATCCTGGGATCCCTCTGCCATTCTGAGGTCGGGTAAAGAAAGGAAGGTCTGGCTCTTCCCCGGAACCTGATACGCCGCTCACAAAAGACGTTGGCGAAGGGAAAGCCTAATTCTTTTAACCAATGCCGTACAACAATGTTAGAGCGGGGCCGGTAGATCAGTGGTAGATCGCTTCCTTGGCATGGAAGAGGCCGCGGGTTCAATTCCCGCCCGGTCCATCCTTCTTTTATTATTTTCCCTGACCCAACCGTACTTTTTTATGCTTACGGGGAGAGCCTTACTTCAGAACGACCATGCATATCCGTGACCTGATCCTTCCTGAAGATAAGGTGTTTTTTTCACTTTTCGCACAAATGTCGGAAACCATCGGTGAGGCGGCGGCTACGCTTAACGAGATCACCCATGAGCTTCCGCAGGGGACCGAAAAAGCCCAGAAGGTGCACCAGCTCGAGCATAAAGCTGACGAGATTACGAGGCACATCTATGAGAAACTCAATGAATCGTTGATCACCCCGCTGGAGCCTGAAGAGATCTCCCGCCTGGCACCCGTCATGGATGATGTTATGGATCGCATCGACCGGGTCACCCAGCAGATCTGCACCTATGGTTTAACGGAGCAGAATGACAAACTCCGCGAATTTTCGTACATGATTCTCCTTGCAACTGCAGAGATCGCAAAAGCGTTTAAAGAGCTGCCGGAAATGCAAAAAGTCCGGGAGATCAGGGATCATGCAAACGAGATTAACCGTTTGTACAACCGGGCAATCGAACTCCAGTCGGCGGCAGTTCTTGAAATCTTCAAGTCAAAGGACCTGCTCCTGATTATCAAGCTCAAGGATATCTATGAGGGGCTTGGTCTGGTGATGGAGAAATGCAATGATGTCGGTCACGCACTCAATGACATCATCCTGAACCACACCTGATACCATGGAGCCTCTGATCATTTTTGGTGTCATCCTTGCACTTGCCCTTAATTTTGTCAACGGGCTCAATGATGCAGCGCATTCGATTGCTACGGTCGTGGCAACAAAATCCCTGTCACCATGGCGTGCAGTGCTCCTGACATCCCTCTGTAACATGCTGGGACCGTTCATATTTACGACTGCTGTAGCGGCCACGATCGGAACTGCCATCATCCATCCCGGTTCATTAACCCCGATATCCATCATCGTTGCAATGGGGACCGCTATCTCACTTGTTTTTGTTGCTACCCGTGCCGGTCTTCCCATCTCCAGTAGTCATGCAATGGTGGGAGGGCTTCTCGGAGCTGGTATCGGCGCGTTTGGTCCTGCCGCAGTCATTCTCCCCGGCACCGTGACGCTGATCGATCTTGGTATTGCTGCACTCATCGGCGCCCTTGTCGGGACTATCGTACTGGGTGTCCTGACTGCAGCACTTAAAGGGGATGTACGTCTCGGCCTCCTGATCGGCGCAGGATGCGGAGGGACGCTGGTCATTCCTGTGCTGATGCTGGCGGGTGTACTGAAGATTTCCGGCCTGCTTGCCATTGTCCTGTTTATCTTCATCTCACCGGTCATGGGGGTGAGCGCGGCTTTTATATTCAATGTCATCATCTCGCACCTGTTCCAGCACCGTAAGCAG
>JBGOZZ010000276.1:0-2941 GCA_041480465.1 Methanoregula sp.
GAGGATCGCCACTTCGTAAATATCTGCCCAGTTGACGAGCGTTTCGACACACCCTTCTTTCATCGTAACAACCCCCATTGCAACGAGACCTATCTTGTCTGCCATATCGATTCCTTCTTTCACTTCAGACAGGCAGCCAACACCAATAATCGCTTTCGGGTGATATTTCTTCACCATCCGCTTGATAAAGGAAGAGCCCGGGACGATAAAGATCCGGTAGCCTAACTTTTCAAGCATAATACGGGCTTCACCAACAGTACACTGTCCGCAGTTACGGCACTTCAGCCCTTCCGGCGTCAGGTGTGCGGGGCATTTTGAGGAGCGAAGGCACTGGGGTATGAAGACAGCCCGTTCAGAAACCGGAATGCGTTCGAATTCTGTAATATTCATCGCATTGTGGAGTTTTATAAAAAAGGAGAGCATTTCACGTTCTTCAAGACCAAGGAGCCGGAAGAACGCTTTCATTAACCCCTCGAGGAACACGAGCCCGGACCTGACCAGTGTAGGAAAATACAGTCTGCCCTTCCTGATGGAATAAATGGAAATGACGACGAGAGTAAATGCTGTAAGCAGGGCTCCAAAAATGATAACAACCGCGGCTTCCCCGATAAGATACATCAGGTCATTCCAGGTAATAAAATCGAAACTCATTTCTGTGAAGTTGTTCTCTTGCGGACTATTTTATGCTCTTCAAGGATAAGATTGAGTCGGTGGTAACAGGTTGGTGCAAAACTCCCCGTTCGGTTATAATCGCAGTGACAAGATCCATGGGGGTTGCATCGAAAGCATAATTTTTTACTCCGGCACCGTCAGGAACAACACAACGGCTGTCAATTTTCGTTATTTCTTCTCTGCTTCGTTCCTCGATAATTACATCCTGTTCCCTTTTTCCGGTATCAAATGTTGAGAATGGTGCAGCAACATAGAAGGGGATTTTGTGATAGCGGGCGCAGACAGCGTGCATGTACGTGCCGATCTTGTTAAAAACCACGTCGCAGGTGATCCGATCTGCTCCAACAAGAACAACATCTACGGCGTTTTTGCGCATCAGGTGAGCCGCGGCAGAATCCGTAATCACCGTTACATTAATTCCGTCCCTTACAAGTTCCCAGGCGGTAAGCCTTGAGCCCTGAAGTAAAGGGCGTGTCTCACACGCGTACACATTAACCTCTTTACCGCTATTGATCGCCGACCGGATCACTCCCAGTGCTGTACCCCATGAAGAACAGGCAAGTGATCCGGCATTGCAGTGCGTTAATACGGTGCATATGTCAGGAAGAAAGTCAGCACCATGTTCACCAATTGCGTGGCAGCATGCAGTATCTTCACATGCTATTGTTTCTGCCTCCTTAAGTGAAACGGTGCGTGCTGACGTAATATCATCTGCACATGCAATTTTATCCAATACCCTGTCGATCCCCCAGCCGAGGTTGACAGCCGTCGGCCGGGTTACCCGGAGGATCTCAGCATCCCTGTGCACATCGGATAAAAATGCGTTTAGATTTTTTTTCGGGCAGACCTGTGCTGCCAGTGCAACTCCATAGGCTCCTGCGACACCAAGTGCAGGTGCGCCGCGTATCTCAAGTCGTCTTATCGCTCTTGCCAGTCGTTTGATGCTCCGGCATTCGACAATCGTGTATTTTACGGGAAGAAGTGTCTGGTCAATATAGCGGAGGCTGCCCGTTTCCTTATCCCACCACAGGGTAGCAGTCTCGTTCACTTGGATCGCGTCCTGATTGCATCTATGTAAGCCCGCATTGCTGCAGATTCACCGGATGCGACACTGTCAGGAATATCCCGTGGTGCTGATGCGGTGCCTGCGACATAGATCCCGGGACACAGCGTAGCGACCGTGTCTAAGGCATCATGAACCGGTTTGATGAACCCGGTATCTTCAAGGGGAATTTTGAACCGTTCTGCAATCTGTCCGGATTTTTCGGCCGGCCCGATGCCTACCGACAGCACAACAAGATCCGGGTGGAGCACCTGGACTTCAGAAGTCTCAGAATTTTCGACCTGCAGGCTCATGCCACTGCTGTCAGCAAGCACATCTGAAGGCATTCCCCGAAGGAATCTGACTCCTATTTTCTTTGCGCGCTCAAAATATTCTTCGTATCCCTTACCGTAGGAACGTATGTCCATATAACAGATGATCACATCTGTTTCCGGGTTTTTTTCCTTAATCAGCATCGCATTTTTTATTGCCTGCATGCAACAGACGCAGGAACAATAGGGGCGGTTGATGGTAACATCCCGGGATCCTACGCACTGGATGAAAATGATACTCTCCGGCACTCTGCCATCGCTCAGTCGCTTGATTTTTCCCCCGGTCGGTCCGCTTGCATTCATCATCCTTTCCAGTTCGAGGCTTGTGATGACATCAGGAAGCGCAAGATGGCCAAACTGCTTCTTATTGCATGCATCAAAAATTGCGTACCCTGTGGTGATTACAATACTGGATGCCTGTATTGTTGCTATCTGTTCTTCATCTTCCCGTTTGATCGCATCCGGTCCACAGACGTCATAACACAGGCCACATTCAATACAGTGTTCCGGATCCTTGACAACTATATCAGGTACTGCCTGAGGATGCGGTTTGTAGATTGCTTTTCTCACGCCGATACCGGCATCGAATCGGTTGTAAACCTCCACCGGACAGATCAGTACGCAATCGCCGCATCCGTTACAGGCAGACTCATCAATAAATCTCGGGAATTTTTTTATCGTAACAACGAAATGTCCAATCTCACCTTCTATTCTCTCAACTTCGGAGCAGGTATGAATGGTAATCCGCGGGTGACGCTCAACATCAACCATTTTGGGAGAGAGAATACACATCGAGCAGTCATTTGTCGGAAATGTTTTATCCAGTTGTGCCATATGTCCGCCAATAGTCGGTTCACGTTCGATCAGGTGCACCTGGATCCCGTGATCGGCAATA
>JBGOZZ010000277.1:0-2923 GCA_041480465.1 Methanoregula sp.
AAAGAGCAGCGGCAATCAGGGAAAAAGGTTCAAAGAACCTTCCTAAAGCAGTGCAGCTGCTGGTAGTGCGGTTCAAGGAGCAGCTGCATGTTAAAGCCTGAGCAGATGAGCAGACTGCTGATCGCCGCCACAAGGGATCAAATGGGTCCTGTTATCGCGGAGCTCTATCGCCATAATCTGTTCCATATTGAGGATTATGTCGAAGCTGCAGCTGAAGGCTACGAAGGCTTTAAGATCGGCACGCCCCTTACTGGAGCAAGTGAAGCATCAGCTGATCTTATCAAGATACGTGCGATTCAGAATGCGTTTTCCATCCGCAGCGAGGATTTTGAAGTAAAGCAGCGACACAGACAGTCAGGACTTCAGGTCCTGATTGAACGAGATCTCCCTGCCATCGAGCAAGAGGTTGAAGACCTCACTGTAAAACGTTCAAAACTTGAAACGAACGTAAAAGAGTACGAACAAAAGATTAGCGAGCTCTCTCCCTTTATTGGCATTCCCGGTGATCTCGATCTGTATCGCGGATATTCGACACTTGTCGTGTTTGCCGGGTATGTTGAAAAGGAAGTATCGCTTTCTGTACCCAATGAAATATTCTTTACGAAAGGTAAGGGCAGACATTTCATTGTTGTGATTGCGCCTGTCGGACACCGGAATGTGGTCGAAGGAGCGCTGCAGGAGGCAGGATACCAGGCAGTCACGATCCCTGATGAGTCCGGGGTTCCTCAGGAGCGTATTTCCTTTTATTCATCGCAAATCACGCTCATCAAAACGGAGATTGAGGATATTAACCGGAAACTGGATGCGATAAAGGAGAAACATTCCGACTTCCTGGTTGCATGTGAGGAGATCTTAAAAGTCCAGGTTGACCAGACGGAGGCACCCCTCCGGTTCGCGACGACAAATGAGACATTCGTTGCAGAAGGCTGGGTGCCATCGCTGAATGTTGCATCCCTGACCCGGGCGCTTGAGAAAGCGACCAGTGGCAAAATCTTTGTCACCGAGCTTGCTATTGGCGAAAAAGATATAGTTCCGGTGGAGTACAACAACCCGTCATTTGCCCGCCCCTCTCAGCTGCTCATAGACACATACTCACGACCAAAGTACACTGAACTTGATCCGACAATCATGATCTCAATTGTATTTCCCATCTTTTTTGGTCTTATCCTCGGGGATGTGGGATATGGTGCCCTGTTGCTGGTCCTGTGTCTTGGTTTACGGAAATTCATAAAAGGGGAAGAGGGTCAGCAGCTTCTGGTGGTTCTCAGAAATGCGAGTATCTCAAGCATCTTTTTTGGTGTGTTGTATTCCGAATTTTTGGGGTTCGCCTGCCCGTGGCCGTATCTTCTACCGTCACGGCATCTCAATATCGGGGGTGAAGGGGGGCATGGTCCCAATATCCCGGGCCTGATGATGGTAGCTGTATGGATCGGTATTATGCACATTACACTTGGCAGAGTGCTGGGGATGGTCAATCATGCCCAGCAGGACCACGGTGCTCACCGGACCAAAGCAGTCCTCGCGAACGCCGGCTGGATCTGTGTCATGTGGGGTATCCTTATCGTCATCTGGTCGATGGTTTCCATGCCATATATGCCCGATTTTACTATATTACCAGCAGCTGTTGCCGGCATGAATATTGCAGCAGTTGTTGGTGCTGTGATGCTGATCGTCGGAATTGTATTCATTGCACGGGATTCCGGGCTTGAGCTTGTCGAACTCCCAACGATTTTCAGTCACGTGCTCTCGTATGCACGTATTGTTGCTGTGGGACTTTCTTCTGTAGCAATCGCCATGGTGGTGAACTTCATTGCGATTGGCATGCTGATTAGTCCTCAGCTCGAGAACATCACGATTATCGGGGTGCTCTTTATCATCATGGGTATCGCCGTTTTCCTGATTGGACATGCGTTGAATATGGCGCTTGGCATTCTTGGTGGCGGCTTGCACTCACTCAGGTTGCATTATGTTGAATTCTTCACCAAATTCTATAAAGGTGGAGGCAAGAAGTACAATCCGTTTGGAATGAAGAGAAGATTTACGGAGGATTAAAAATGGTAGATGTAAACATGACTTTGGAAATGGTACAGGCATCGCAGGTTGGAATGAAGGCAATCGCTGCAGCTATTGCGGTGTCAGCTACAGGTTTAGCCGCGGCTTTAGCCGAAATGGCGATTGGTTCTGCCGCAGTAGGAGCAACCGCGGAAAACAAAGACGTGTTCGGGCTTGTTCTGTTGCTCACCGTTATTCCGGAAACCATCGTCATTTTCGGGCTTGTTGTAGCATTGCTCCTCATATTCTGAACCCGGGGCAGACAATGGGACTGGAAGCCGTTGTTGAAGAAATCAGGGGAAAAGGCAGAACCGAAACGGATAGGATCCGTGCAGAGTCGAAGCAGGACACAGACAAAATTCTTGCAGCAGCTGGCAAGCGTGGCGGCGAGATCAAGCTCGCCGCAGAGGCAGAATCGGCAAAGCAGACAGCCCATATTATTGATCAGGAAGTGTCTGCAGCAAATCTGCTTGTCAAACGCGAGCTCTTAAACACGCAAAAGGCACTTCTGGACAAGGTCTACGAAACAGTCCTGTTGGAAATTGCCGCTCTCCCTGAAAGCTTCCATCGCGAAGCCATCAAAAAACTCCTCTCCGAGGCAAAAAAGGAGATTTCAAAGGGAAAAATATATTGCAATTCCCGGGATGTGGCAGCTGTCAAGGCTGTCATTTCCGAAAATCCTGAATTTGCCGGGTTCAAAGTCGGTACTCATGTCGATATCGATGGAGGAATCCTTCTGGAAGGGGAGGGAGGCGAATTGCAGATCGATTACAGTTACCGCACATTCCTTGCAAAGGTGTGGGAATCCGGGTTGAAAGATGCATCTGACATTCTGTTTGGGTAGGGGGGTTTCCCGATGGTTGCAGTGAAA
>JBGOZZ010000278.1:0-2913 GCA_041480465.1 Methanoregula sp.
ATATCGAGGATTTCACGGGCAAGGAAGAGCCCGAGGCCGGTATTCTTTCCATACCCGCGTTCGAAGATCTTTTCCTTCTCCTCTGCAGGAACACCATTGCCATCATCCTCGCACACAATGACAGGATCACCGTCCCGGCCGTCAACAGAGAGCCGTATGGATGTGATCTTTCCGCCGTACCGTGCCGCATTGTCCATCAGGTTGTAAAATACTTTGACAATCAGCGGGTCGGCAAACACCTCCGCACGCTCCGGAAGATCGTTTTTCAATACGACCTGCCCGAGCGGGGCTTCCTTTGCCGCAGCGGTCCCCAGTGCCCGGATATCCTGCCATGCAGGGGCCATGACACCGATGCTCTCGTAGGTCTTGGTGAACTGGATCATCGTGGAGATCCGCTGGGCAGCAGTCGTGACCTTCCTGAAATACCCGCTGGTCGAGGAGTCGGACTGTTTCATCTCGAGCATCTCGAGATATCCCATCAGCGCCGTCAGCTGGTTGTTGATGTCGTGCCGGGTGATGCTTGAGAGAAGGTTGAGTTTTCTAATGGCCACATCAAGCGACCGTGAGAACCGCATGACCTCCTGCTCATGGAACTCCATCTCCTTTTCAAGTATTTTCTGTTCGGTGATATCTACCATCGTTGTCAGCAGGCAGGGGACTCCACCGATCATGATACTGTCCATAGAAAACAGGCCGTATTGGATAGAGCCGTCTTTTGTTTTGACCGGGATCTCCAGGTTCCGCACCTCACCTCTCTCTTCAAGCATGCGAAGGGCAAGTAACCGGTCCTCCGGGTGCAAATAAAGATCCAGTTCACTTACGCGTTTCCCGATAACATCCGCACGGGAGAATCCCAGCGTCTTTAAGAACGTCTCATTTACATCGGTGAGTTTTCCATCCTCTTTTGTTGAGATTGCCATCAGGGCCGCACTTGAATGGAAAGCCGCGGAAAATTTCTCTTCAGAGATTTTGAGCTCTGAAAATGCGGTCGCAAGTTTTTCCTCCGCCCGCTTACGTTCCGAGATGTCCAGGCATGTCTCGATGAGGACCGGGTCGCTACCGGATACCATCCTGGTGACAGTTTTGATGACCGGTACCTTCTTACCTGTTGCTGTAAGCAGTACCCGTTCAGTATTGTCCACGGTCTGGCCGAGATCGGTTATGGGGCATTTCCCTTCTTCTGCCGGACAGACGAACTGGTGGCACACCCTCCCGATAATCGCCGTTTTGGATGTCCCGAACATCTCGACTGCCTTCCGGTTGGCATCGATGATATGGTGATCGAGCGCATCGACGATGAGGACTCCGGCGGGAAGGTTATCGAGGATCTTTTTTTGCCGTTCCTCACTCTCCCGCAGCTCTTCTTCGGCCAGAACACGTTCAGTGATGTCGTGGATAATCCCGATAACCCCGTTGATCTCTCCCTGACCATTATAGTGAGGACTGTATGTACCGGATATCCACCCGGATTTTTTTGTCTGCGGGACATGGTACGGCACATCGGGCGATCGGACCGTTTCCCCCTTCAGCGCACGCTGCAGCAGGATATCCACGTGCTGTTCCTCGAGATGAGGGAACAGTTCAAAGGCATTTTTTCCCCAGGCCTCTGTTGCGGGGATGCCGGTAAGGGATTCCATCACCGGGTTCCAGACAAGGTAGTTGAGATTCCTGTCGTAGACAATGATCCCTTCTTTCGCATTCAGGATAATTTCCCGGGTAAATTGTTCGTTCTCTTTTTGTGCCGCTTCAGCATCTCTCCGGCTCAAAAAGCCGGCAATCTGCCTTATAAAGAACGTGATCAGGTCACGATTTTCAAGTTCGGCTCCCCGGGGGAGGATGAATATGGCTGCACCGTTGAGTCTACCCTTCCAGCTGATGCCGGCACTGTACATCTTTCCAAAGAAGGGCATTGCCTCAATTTTTTTACAGGTATCGGACTGAAATCCCCCAAAGGTGAGCTCAGCTAACCCCCCGCGCAACTCGTGGCATTCGCCTGAGAGCATGTCGGGCAGTACCTGGTCGGGGACCGAAAATGCAAGCCCGTCCAACGGGTGACAGAGGATGGCCTCTATTTCACGTTGTCGTGACCCCAGCCCTTCAACCGCGTGGAAGGTGATGGCCTTTGTGTCCTGGTCAAACGTATTGACAAGAATAATGGTATCTTTGGGCACAAGTTGTCTAAGGGTCCCCGCGATGAACGCAAAAAGATCTCCCTCCGGGGGAAAATTATTGAGTTCTTCGATAGTCCGGGATAATACTTCAAACCATTTCCTGTAGTCCTGCGGTTGCCTGCCCTTCTTTTGTCCCGTCATGTCTCTCAGGCCGGATTATAGTCCATACAAGATTTTGAGCGAAGGGTCGTATTTAATCATGCCATTTAATATCGTGCCGGGCATTTGTTTTTTTCAGGTTATTTTTTCCGGGTGTCCGGCTATATTCTGGTGCTTTTTTTGATTTTTATCATGTTCAAAGAAAACGTAGCGAGGTCGTTGTCATAGTACGGGAAACCGGGAACAATAGCTTTTCTTTCGAGGTTTGTCAGCGTTATCAAGCACGCCCATGGACACGTTCCGCCAGCAGGGAGTGTATATATCGGTACTCGTCAAATGTTCAGACTGGGATCTATGGATAAGATCAGAATTGTGCCCGGGGCAGGATATACAGGAGAGGGAAAAAGCCAGGGCCTGGCACGTGGCCTGCTGGTGTATTATGGCGACCGGAATATTACCGGCGAGGGAATGGGCATCGGCAGTATCGCTCTCAGGGACCAGGAATTCACCTGTTTTTCCCGATCCTGTACGGACTCAGAGGAAGACGGGGTTCTCAAACGTACCTTTACCCTTGATACACGGATGATGTGGGGCATACGGGGGAAACCGTCATCCTTTCTCACCCGCTGGATCGAAAACGGTA
>JBGOZZ010000279.1:0-2904 GCA_041480465.1 Methanoregula sp.
TCGAGCAGGGAGTACTTTTCGATGACAATCAACCCGACCACTCCGACCAGAAGAACTGCCGCGAGGATCGTGAGGTATATACGGAGACGTAGACCGAGCGCTTTCATTGATCACTCTTCTTTTGTATAATGATATAAAAGTGCTACGATAGGGATAAGGACGATACCCCCGACCAGATTCGAACTGGTGTCGCCGGATCCAAAGTCCTGCATGATTGACCGCTACACTACGGGGGTCCGTATTTTTTTGTTGAATACCTTCACAAATTTCCTTATAGGAAAATTTGTTCCATTACTTTTGGATACGGGAGATATTAAAATCAACTTCAGGATGCTGGTAGAACCGTTAAGGAGTGAACGGGTTTACAAAACCGAGGAAAAGTTGCCGTCCTGTACCACGAATCAACCAGGTTGATGTCTGGTGTCATATGAATTATTTGGAATCCACAGATTAGAACTTGGATTATCCGGATATATCTGGCAGATGGTATTACGAGGCGTTTTTGTAGACTCAAAACAAGTGAGTTTGTATATAGCATCATACGGTTTATAACTGATTCATTTAAGAGGTTTTACCATATCAATCACGATGGTAAGGTTGCAATTTTACGAGCTTATTGGACAGGAAATGAGAAAAGCGTCGCAAATCCAGACTGAACAATAAGATATTTCAGAATGCGAAAAAAACATTGCTAAAAATGGAGGGAAACGCAGCTTTGTTCGTTTTAATGGCTGATGAATTACTTTTCCTCATTATCAGAAAGCGGGAAATATTGCTGGTAGACCTGCCTGCGTTCATCAATATCCGTATGTAGGTAAATTTCCGTGGTTTTTATAGAGGTATGCCCAAGATTTTCCTGCACAACCCTGAGATTTTTTGACCGTTTGTAGAGTTCACTTGCATAGCTGTGCCGGATTTTATGCGGCGTGATTCCCGCAGGTGCATAGTTTTTGAAGATATGCTGAATAGCACGTGAAGAGATATTTTTTCCCTGTTGACCGACGAAAACCGGGCCGATAATCCTGGTACCGATGAATTTCAGGATATCTGCAAGGGTGTCATCATCGACAAAAACCGTCCGAATCTTATCACCCTTTCCCCGGATCCTGATAGTATGCTCATCAAAATCGATGTCTTCTATATTCATATTGCAGAGTTCTGATACCCTGACGCCAGTGGCGTAGATGGTCCTCACGATAAGTTTGTCACGAAGATCTTCAATGGAATCCAGCAATCGCAGTACCTGGTTGTGCTTGAGGTATTTCACTTCCTGCTGTTTGATCCGCGGTCGATCGATGCCCGTCAGCGGGTTTGTAGTGACAGCGCCCTGGGTGTACAGGAAACGGTAGAAGGAGCTGAGCGTGGAGATGATGCGATGAAAGGTCTTGGGTTTGTATGTCTGGGTCGTTGACACAAACGTGAGGAAATCAGTAATAATTATTGGCGTGACCTCTACATCGGTATCGAGCCGGGCATTTTCAAAATCCTTCCAGTAGATGACAAGTTTGGTGACATCAGTATGACGGCGCAACCAGACATAATACGCGAAGTGTCTGAGCACCTGCTCATAGCTGTTGAGGGTACGGGGGGAGTAGTTGCGCATCCGTAGGTAATTGCGGTAGCTTTTGAGCCACTCCGAAAAATACCCGCTTTCCATGCTCTATTCTATCTTATCTCAAATAAATAAAGGTTTGCGCAGAATACCTATTCTGCGCAAGTCCGGAATTGCTGTATCTCGACGCTGCTTTGATTGCCAACCTGCACTGCTTTCATATTCTTTATTGCTATTCTGGAAAAAGCAATCAATCTCCCTCAGCAGCGAACTACTCTGATTCTCAATCCAGGAGATCCCGAATTTTTTCTTATAAGAACTCAAAAACAGGGTTTGTTTCAAATGGAGGGTGTAATCCCTACCCTTCGTGGTTAAAACCCTGCCAGAAGCCCGCTATGAGGATCTTTCGTCGTAGGAGTATTAAAGTCCGTCTCTATTCCTGTTGTCAGTGTGATATGCAGTGATGCGACCGGATACGGTTGTAGGTCCTTGTCAAATCCAGGTCCTGGCACTCTGATAAGCTAAAGAATTTTCAAAATCCCTGAAATATTTTTCCCGATCTTCAATTGGCAATTTTTTATCTGGGATAAATAATTTTTGAGCATTGGTTGTCAGGCTCTCAAAGCATGCCAAAGATACCCCACTGTCACGGATGGGTACCCCAACCTGGTGTAAACCGAAAAAAATTTTACCGGCATTTTATCCTGACCTGAAAAAACAGCAGGCACCACTAACGGGATAAATTCTTCCAAAGGCACACTATTCGATCGATACTTTACGTCTCGTAGCCAATCTGTTCATCGGAGATTTTTAAAAATGGTTAGATCTTGTTTTTTCCTCCCTTAATTGATAAAAAATGACGAGTCGGAATACTGACTCCACCCTCTTTTGCATTCCAGTGCAGTTATTCAAAAAGGGAGCCCTGTCTGAATTTTTGATCTTTTTTCTTAAAAACTCAATTCCATCGTTCTCTCCCTGTTTTGACGAACTAATTCATCAGCAATTTTTGAAAATGAAATCTGCATCAGAAATTGGACTTGCCGAAATCGGAAAAAATGCATATATCAATCCCTGTTTAAGGATATATCCAGAGAAAAATATTATTTTTGGATTTAAAGAATTATCAGAAGGTGAACAGGAAAAAAAATTTATTCGACGATAGAATCCGCGCAATGATCGGTTTTGCCGTAGTGGTTTTTGGCAGCAGGGTTCTGGATTTTGATGATTATTGCACCCTTGTACCATTATGTCTTCGGAAGTGAATTATCTGACGAATGAGCCCTTTCATCGAATACCTAAAAAAATATTTTTGTAAAATTTGGCTTTTTTTAAAAGAAAACCAACGATTTTCA
>JBGOZZ010000280.1:0-2903 GCA_041480465.1 Methanoregula sp.
GCCGGGATCATCCGCCTCATCAGCATTGGTTTCATCCTTGGTCTTTCTTTTGGGATCATCGCCCTGATAATTTCATTTCCGCTTATAATCCTGTATGTGCATAAAAACCTCTGACAACAGTCCGGGCATAGCGAAAAGATCGGTATTAATTGATCCGGAAGGCTATTTTTCTGCGTACATGACATCTGATCCTCCCGCAGATAGTACAGACGATACGGAAAATAGCGCCCGCCTCACACCGGTGATGCGCCAGTATCGGGAGATCAAGGATAAGTACCCGGATACTATCCTGTTCTTTCGCATCGGTGATTTTTATGAGACATTCGAAGGCGATGCGGAACTCATTTCACGGGAACTGGATATCGTGCTCACTTCCCGCTCGAAAAGTAGTGATAACCGGGTCCCGCTTGCCGGTGTGCCCTACCACGCTGCAGACGGGTATATTGCAAAACTTGTCGGAAAGGGATACAAGGTTGCCGTTGTTGATCAGATCGGCGATACAAAAAATACCAACGGAATTGTGAAACGCGAGCTGGTCCGGGTGATCACTCCCGGAACCGTGATCGATTCCACGATGTTGTCCTCTTCAGCATCCTCATTCCTGCTCGCTCTCTGCCCCGATACGAAAAACAAGCAATGGGGAATGGCACTTCTTGATATCTCGACCGGGGAATTTTTTGTTGTCCCGGCAGATTACGACCCGGGTTTTGAAAATATCCTGTCTGAGATTGCCCGTTACCACCCGGCAGAATGTATCATCCCTTCCGCAGTTCCGTCAGTTCTTGCAGAACATCTCCGAAAGCGGGGTATTACAGTTACCATCTTCAGGAGCGATGAATTTTCTGAACATCGGGCACGCCAGAATCTTATGGATCATTTCCATGTCCCCTCACTTGCCGGATTCGGGTGCGAGGGTTTTCCTGCGGCAATTGGTGCCGGAGGGGCCGCACTTGCCTATGCAAAAGAAACGCAGAACACCGCTCTCGCTCACATAAGCAGCCTCTCCATGCGCTTTTCTGCGCAGAGCCTCATGCTTGATGCAATCACGCTGCGTAACCTTGAAGTGAAAGATAATATCCGTCACGATCCAAAAGGGGCAACCCTTGTTTCCTGTCTGGACCTGACAAAGACGCCCATGGGAAGCCGGATGCTCGTGAATCAACTTTCCCGTCCGTTTACTGATCCTGATGAAATTAATAAACGACTGGATGCAATTGATTTTTTAATCGCGCGTACACCTGCACGCCTTGAACTCAGGACCCTGCTCACCCGATGCGCTGATATCGAGAGAATTGCAGGACGGATTGCATACGGGAATGCAGGACCGCGGGACCTTATCGCACTTGCAGCCTCGCTTGCGGTGCTCCCGAAAATCAGAAAAATCCTGATGGAATGTGACACCAGTGAAATCCCATGTTATATTTTTGACGCTCTGGAGCATCTCCATGATGTACCGGATTTAATAGAGCTTATTGGGAAGGCTATCGTCGATGATCCCCCCGCTGTCGCACGCAACGGAGGTGTTATACGGCCCGGGTATTCAAAAGAACTGGATTCCCTTAAAAGAGTACTATTCTCAGGAAAGGATTGGATCATCAGACTCCAGGAAGAAGAGCGGCAAAAGACGGGCATAAAATCACTCAAGATCGGGTACAACAGAATTTTCGGTTATTACATTGATATAACAAAACCGAACCTTCATCTCGTTCCGTCGCATTACCAGCGCCGTCAGACAACGGGGACAGGCGAGCGCTATACTCTTCCCGAATTGCAGGAAAAGGAAACTATGATCACGAATGCCGACGAGCGGGTCCTTGTACTTGAGCGTGAACTTTATACAGGAATTATCGGGATCCTCCGGACTACCATTCCTGATCTCCAGGAGATTGCCAGAGGAGTATCGGTTCTGGATGTTTCTGCTTCTCTTGCCGAGATCGCACAGGTTCGGGATTATGTGCGTCCGCACCTTCACACGGGAGATGCGATTATCATCCGTGACGGGCGTCACCCGGTTGTAGAACAGAGTGTCGCGGGAACTTTCGTACCTAATGATACTGAGCTTGCCAGTTCCGCCACGCAGGTAATGATTATCACTGGTGCCAATATGGCTGGTAAGTCGACATATATGCGGGCAGTGGCGCTGATCTGCATCATGGCCCAGGCAGGAAGTTTTGTTCCTGCCCGGTACGCAAGTATCGGTATACTCGACCGGATATTCACCCGGGTCGGTGCTTTTGATGATCTTGCCAGCGGCCAGAGTACCTTTTTTGTTGAGATGCTCGAGCTTGCAAATATACTCAACAATGTAACAACAAGGAGTCTTGTAATCCTTGATGAGATCGGGAGAGGGACAAGCACAGCGGACGGACATTCGATTGCAAAAGCAGTCCTTGAATACCTGCACGGACGGGCAGGCGCCGGGCCAAAAACACTGTTTGCTACGCATTTTCATGAACTTGTTGAAGTGGAAAGTTCCCTGAAAAGGGCAAAAAATTATCATTTTGCCGTAAAAGAGACAAATAATGAAGTTGTCTTCCTGCGAAAGCTCATTTGTGGAGCCACCGACAAGAGTTACGGGATTCATGTCGCCCGGCTTGCGGGTATTCCCAAAAAAGTAACCGATCGCGCCGATAGTATCCTGAACGACACAATGAACCGTGATGTTCCGCCTGGTACCCGACCCCAGCGTTACACGCAGATCCTCCTTGTTGATAATGAAAACTCCATAAAAACACCGGTCCGTGACCCGGTACTCGATCAACTTGACCATATCAATACCGATGAGATGACACCCCTGCAGGCACTTGCAAAGATTGTTGAGCTGCAAAAGATGCTGGAGAAGAAGGAACGGTAGTCATGAACGAAAAAAATTCGGTTTCCACCATCCATATCCTTGATCAGGC
>JBGOZZ010000281.1:0-2893 GCA_041480465.1 Methanoregula sp.
AGTGGAACGTACTCTGAATCAGGGCAGTTTTCCCATAATTCCACATCTTCCTCAAGACGGGCTTTTTTTACCCGCTCAATCATATCTTCAAGGAGTTCATCATACGTCTGACCAGCTCCCTTCATCTCACCAAGCGCTTTCCAGACCGGCTCTGACACTGGTATCCGCTTTCCTGCTGGCATAATCATAGTGTAAACCTTGTAAATATTTTAAACATTTACCATAAACCCTGCCACAGAATGAGGATACCGATCCCTCGCCGGGATCCGTCTGGATTTGCTTCCAAGTCATGAGCAAGAGGGTATTCCGGACAAATTTTTCTCACACGCGGGAAAAGATTAGAGTTAAACATTAACCCGTGATCAGGTATCAGGCATCACGGTATCTCCCGGGCCGGATCCAGCAGCACCTCGTGGGGAAGCCCGGCAAGGGCAACTGCCCCCAGTGCACCAATGACGCCATTTCCCCCGTGCAGCGTAATATCGAACCGCTCCGCGGTCGCTTCAGCAACTGCCCGGGTGATCACATGATTCCGGACCTGTCTTCCATACTCCCGGAGCCCTTTGGGAATCTCAAGCCCGGACCGGATCGCAACCCCCCACTCGCGGGACAGCGACTCCCCGGCCACAAACCGCAGCGTCTTTGCCTCAAGATCCGCATAACTCCCGGGCTCGACAGCGACCTCGATGAAGCTGGAGGAATTCCCGGCAGTTTTTATAAATACATCCGGGTTGAGCATCGCCACATGGTGACTGATCGGCAGGACACCCTTGATCCGGGTGACATGCGACAGGAGAGCTAAGGCAAGGGCAAACGTCGCACCCCCTTCCTTTGAATCGGTATCGTCAAGACCGATGGTCACATGTTTCAGCGCCCGTGTCCGCACATCGCCCTCCACGATCGGGCCGGCATGCCGGGTCCTGACCTGCATTACCCCTTCCGCACGGGACATCATATCGGACAGAGAGTAGGCCGGGCCCCCGATACAGCGGATGTGCTGGACAATGGTATCACCGTCCTGTTCAATACCTGTGACCCCGACAGCCGGCAGGGGCGAGAGCCCGACCGGGACCTCATGGCTGCCGATCCGGGCACACTCCCGCAGCAGCGTCCCGTCACGCTGCACGCTCACCAAAACGCCGCCTGCCAAGGCATGGTGGTAACCGCAGAACGCGGCACAGGCCCCACTCATGCAGTCATGGTATATCTCGACGTTATCCCCGTCGATGGTCGTGAAGATCCGCCGGCAGGCACTCGAGGGCATTGCGCTGATCGCTACGTAGTGTGCTGCACTCCGCCCGCGTTTCCCCTCGCGGAGGAGCACGCACCCTTCGCCGAGGAGCCGGTTCACCCAGTCCTGTGCGGTACTGCGGGGGAGCCCTGTGGCGTGCTGGATATCGGTGACAGTAAAAAAGCCATTATCGAGGGTGAACTGCCGCATCAGGCGCAGGTACTCGCGCCGCCGTTCAAGTACGCCGGGCATAACGATCCTTGATAAACAGCAGGTCGCCGATGATGGCGCTTGCCGTTTCGGTGGATCCGGCTCCCCTGCCGATCAGGGTTATCTCCTTTGCCATATCCGTCTCGAGGGTAAGTGCATTCAGTGTCCCGTCGACCACCAGCGGGTGGTTCTTCTCAAGGATCCGGGGCGAGACACGGAGTATGTGTTTGCGGGGAATCGCTTCGGCAATCAGGCGGATGGTGCACCCTTCATCCTCGGCCAACCGCAGTGCATCGGCAGTCAGGAGATCGATGCCGGTACGGTCCACGTCGTTCAGCTGCACGCCGTTGCCCCAGATGGTATTTGCAAGGATCACGAGCTTGATCGCAGCATCGATTCCCTGCACATCATAGGTAGGATCCGCCTCCGCGTATCCCATCTCGCGGGCTTCCATCAGAGCCTGCTCGTACGTGAGTCCTTCATCTGCCATCCGGGTGAGGATATAGTTGCAGGTTCCGTTCAGCACGCCGTAGAGGGCGAGGATCTCGTTACCGGCAAGCCCGTGTTCCAGGGTATGCATGACTGGGACTGCACCCGCTACGGTCGCTTCGTAGCGAAGGGCCACGCCGTTTTTCTGTGCCAGCGCATGGAGCTCCTTGTAGGCAAGGGCGATCGGCCCCTTATTCGAGGTGACCACGTGCTTCTTGCGTAACAGGGCTGTCTTGATATACCCAAGGGCAGGTTCCCCGGACAGAGCATTGGTGGGGGTCACTTCGATGAGGGCATCGTAATCCGCTTTTTTTATCACATCGGCAGCAGAGATATCCCGGTCCCCGCAACAGCCGTTCCTGCTCTTGTTTAAGAGGAGATTTGCGATGTCGAGCCCGTCAGGATCCACGCACCCGCTCTTCGAATCGGCAATCCCGGTAATCGTAAGCCCGAGATCCTTTCGTGCGATCACCCCGGCCACGCCCTTACCCACCGAACCCAGGCCTATCAACGCGACCTTCATCATGCAATCTCCTCAAGAGGTTCGATCAGGAGCAGGGATTTCTGGCGTGAGACTCGGCGGAGGATGGCAAGCGCTGCCTCCATGTCATTTTTACTGACCGCCTTGATGGTAATCCGTGAAGTAGATCGTTCGTTCACCGCCGGCATGCTCATCGCAAGTTCGCAGACTTCTGCAAAACCGGTAGAGTCAATCTGGTCAACGGTATCGGAGAGATCGGTGTGCATAAGATGCCCGATCAGGATGACAGTCCGTTTATAAAGAAGCCGCTCCTCACCAATCCGCTGGATGTGAACCCCCTGTTCCTTGAGAAGTGCCACGAGTCGTTCGAGACGCCCTTCCGGCAACTCGAGCACGATCTGCACGTTTAAGGTATCATCATCCAGGTCGGGTTCACGCTGGTGAATGACCGCGATGATATTTCCCCCTACTTCAGACATGGG
>JBGOZZ010000282.1:0-2889 GCA_041480465.1 Methanoregula sp.
AAAAGTTGGTGGTTAAAATGACACTATACCCTTATTTTATTATTTGCCATCGGGATTCATAAATCGATTGTCAGTCCTTATTGGTTTATTTATTTCTATCATAAATTAGAGGTGAAAAAGAAGATATATTTTAATTTCAAAAAAATGACGACGTTGATTTTTAATCCAGAAAGTTAACAGATTCGCTTTAACTGTTAACATTACCTGATTATTTATATTTATAAATCACGTAACCATATATTGTGAGACCAATAATAACCACAAACGCCGATGACCATATCGGTCTTGCGGTTATTCGATCGATGGGAAAACACAATATAGATTTTCAGGTTGTTTCAAAATCAAAATACACGCTTGGGCGGTATTCCCGGTACTGCCGGAACAAAACCATAGGACGCTTTGACCTGGATTTTTTTTCTAAGCTTTCAAAAGACGATGTTGTTTTTCCGATGATTGAAGATATCATGGTATTATTAGGGAAAAACAAGCATAAGTTGCAATGCCAGCTGGGATTTTCTGATTACCAGACAATACTAAAAACACGGGATAAATCACTCCTGGTTCATCACGCCGTCGAACATAATATTCCCTGCCCGAAGACATTTTTCATCACAAAACCTGAAGATATCAAGGAACTTACCTCTGTTATTGATTACCCGGTCGTACTGAAACCAAACCGCGGGGCAGGTGGAAAAGGGATCACGTTTGTTGAATCACCTGAGTTATTTCCCGGTATTGCGGAAACCTTCCTTGCGAAGCGTGGTCCTTTTTTGATTCAGGAAAAGATCCCGTTCAGGACAAAATATACGGTGGGAGCATTGTGCAACTATGAACATGAACTAAAACGCATCTGTGTTATTAAAGAACTGAGAAATTATCCCATCGAAACCGGCCAGGCGTGTTACGTTGAGACGGTCAATGAGCCACGACTGGTTAACCTGACTGAAAAACTGCTCAAATCCCTCGATTTTTTTGGCGTTGCGGATATCGACTTTGTTATTGATGAGAGAGATAACCAGCCCAGACTGATGGAAGTAAATCCCCGGTTCTGGGGATCGATGCAGGTTGCAATCAATGCCGGGGTGGATTTTCCCTATCTTCTCTATAGAATGCTCGATGAGGGCGATATTGAAAAATCCCTCGCCTATACAACAGGCATCCGGTGCAGGTATGTGATGTTCAACGATCTGTTCAGGTTAATAAAATTACTGAGAAGAAAATATTCCTTCGAGGAAAAAAGAAAAGCGCTGGGGGATTTCCTGAGATTCCGGGAAGACGGTGGGTATTATGTATATTCTGCGGATGACATGAGTCCTCTTGCCGGACTTGTGTATATTAAAATGTTAAAAAAACTCGGTCTGTTCGGGTAAAAATCTCATAACGAACGGAACCTGTACTACAGACCCTGAAATGATGATATCAGAGTTATCGGCAATCAGAATTAATGATAAAAAAGAGCGGATTGATACGGGCGAGTAAAAAAAATCAGGTCTTTTTCCCATTAGTGGGAAGCAGATCCATTATCATGTCTTTATCGATATAACCGGATGCAACCGTCAAAATTCCGAATACCACCATCGCGGTAATAATTCCCGGAATCAATGAGAACCGTACCAAATATAGGAGTATAACTGTACCTAAAACCGCAAAGAGAAGCCGCTCAAATTTTTTCAATAACAGGAATAGAGGTGTCCGATCCCTGATCAGGAGAATAGTTATCAGCGTATATACCAGGATGAATAGTGTCGATGCGAGATATGCGCCGGGGAACTGGAAGTACCCGATCATAAAATGGGAGAAGAGAGGGAAAATCAGGATGCATGCCACCGTAACGAGAGAAAGTCTGAAAACACCTTTCCTGTCAGAAGAAATGTTTAAAAACCCGATAAACTGCTGAACGAACAGTACTGCGTATCCAATTGCCAGGATATACAGATAATCAGCGGCGGGGGTGTAGTTTGCCGTAAAAAATAATGCAATCAACGGGTGTGCATAGAAATAGATGATGATCACGAACAGCAGCGAAAGGGAAAAGAGAAGTCTGCCGACATCCCCGAGTCCTCCTTTCCTCTGGAGAATGTCTGAAATACTACCATTAATGGTGGTTTCAGGTGCAGATACCAGGTAAATTGAAGAAGAAAAAAAAGTAATTACGGCAGCTAAACTCAGCGAGACGTCATAGTAGCCCTGCCATACCACTCCAAGATCATGACTGATGACAACTGAAGTGATCTGCTGGCTTAATCCCGACCAGATACTCAGGATGAAAAACGAGAAACCGAACAGGAACATTTCGCGGGTAGGAAGCGAAACCGTATGTAAAGAAAGACTGATCTCCCGGAATTTGACCAGAATAACCGGGATCAGGATAAATACCAGCGGAAGGGTGAATAGAATAATAATAAGGGAGAAGTTATTAATCCCGAACAGGTAAAGGGCAAAAAACAAAAAAAGCAGCCGAAGTATGCTCGGTGCGGCGGAAACGGTTGCAGCCAGGGAATGGTTCCGTGATCCCCGGAGAAAACCGATAATGACTCCGCTCAACGTAACAGATAGGAGAGCAACGAAGAAAATGATGGAGAGGATTTCCCAATAATCCGGTGATATATTCAGAAATGTGAAAACTGATGCCTGAAAAATAAAAAAAATGATAATAATCACTGCAGTTGCAATTGTACCATATTTCAATGCAAAACCGAGATATTTTTTCCCTTCAGTTGCATGTCCGAGTATATCATAGAAACAAAACGTTGTTATATTCTGGAACATTCCCGGAAGAGCAATAACAAACAATGTTATGAGCCCGTATTCATACGGAGTAATTGACCTTGCCAGGAGGATCTTTGCGAGAATCCCTCCTCCCCGCATCAGGACAAGGGACATAAAATA
>JBGOZZ010000283.1:0-2873 GCA_041480465.1 Methanoregula sp.
CGAGGAATTGATTGATATGAAAATCAATGCGTTCGATTTGCTGAAAAATCCTGTCATATACCGGATTGATGCAAAAAAGCACAAAATTGAGTCATCTGTATAATCTAAATGACAAGAAATGCGGATATCGGATTATCGTGGCATTTCCAAAACCCTTGTATCAGGAGTGAATCAGGTGGAAACGTATAAAGGAGCAAAACCGTCCTGTCGCTGGTTGCATCCCCCAAAGTATCGGAACCTCCAGTAGCAAATACCGGAAATTTTTTTGTTTTTGGCGATTTTCAACCTGATACAGTATGAAAAAAACACGTGTCATTCAGAATGCAAAGGGGGTGAGAGCTACGCCAGGAAAAACTGAAAAAAGACATACCTTGAACAAAAGTCATGATGATGACATAAAAACAACGCTGATGAACAAATACATGGAGATGTTTGTCGATAAACTCACACAGCAGGATCTCAGGGAACTCCAGTTTTATTTAAAGAACCAGTTTGATGAAAAACGTCAGATAAATGCAGAATACAAGTTAAAATTTGAATCAAAGTTACGACAGTATTTTCATGAAGAGGTTTTGATGCGTGAGATTGTCAGCATTGAAACGCTCCTGGGACTGTTGAAACCAGAAGATGTGAAAAATTAGAAAAAAAACACTTTCATATCTGCCTGGATCATTTCAATATTTGTTTCAAAATTTGTTTTTCAGGAAACATTTGATAAAATTTCCCTCATAATACGCGTGACGGAAAAGGGATAGTGGGATACAGGAGATCTGTCCCTTCTGTATTGTTCGTTGCCTGAAAAAACGGACTGGTGAAAAATAAAAAAATTATTTCGGACCTTTATTCCTTACCGTGTAAACTTCACGAAAAAAATCAGGAGAATTCCTCCTGAATTGACACAGGAACCAGGTTCCGTCCAGGAAATTATGATGCGGAGGGATACATGTGGCAAGATGGTATTATAAGTCGATTTTTGATGAGCTTGACGAAATGAGAAATTACATGGACTCTTTGTTCCGGCAGATGTATGAGACCAATCCGACAGCGTTGTTACCCGCTGCCAAGGATGTTACTACGAAAATGTTGCCTGCGCAACGGGCTGATTTCCGTGTTGATGTGACTGAACAGGGTGATGAGGTTATCGTAACAGCAGATCTTATTCCCGGTGTCTCTAAAAAAGACATCACTCTTTCCCTCATCAACCCCCAGGCACTGGAAATCTCCTGCGAACGCAAAGAAGAAAAAAAGGAAGAGAGGGAAGGGTATTACCTTCGTGAGCGTAGTTTTGGATCCATGACGCGGTTCGTTCCACTTCCAAGAGCTGTCACTGAAGATGGATCGACCGCATCGTTCAGGAACGGGGTACTTGAAGTTCATCTCAGGAAATCATCGAAAGAGGCGAAAGGAAAAATCACTATCGATTGATTTTTCGCTGAGCGTCGAATTCCGAGAGTATAGATCGCTAAAATGACGATGGTAGTGTTTGTTGAACATTCAAAAAAAGGGTGAAAAAAATGGACAAATTTGAACAGATGATGCAGGACGTCAAGAAAATGTCTCCTAAAGACATGGCGATGGCGGAGGAAAAATTCAAGGGTATGTGTAAATGCCCGAGCTGCCCGACACACAACAAATGTGCAAAGAATGCAAAAGAATTGATCTTCTGTATTAAAGGGAAGAGTTTTATGTGTATATCCGAGGACAAGGGATGTATCTGTCCGGGCTGCCCGGTTACAGCCGAGTGCGGATATAAGAACAAATTCTTCTGCATGAAGGGTGCGGAGAAAGCCCAACGCTATGAACACGCATTATGGGGAACAAAGATGGTCTGAAGTGTATGGTGAACTAAAATATGGTCCTCATAAAAAAACGGGATGGCCGGAAAGAACCTTTCATACCAGAAAAAATTATTGTAAGCGCAATAAAATCCGGTTCACCTCCTGACTATGCAAGAACTATTGCGCAGGATATAGAGAGAAGTACGAAAGATGGCGCCACAACGCAGGAAATCAAGGCGAAAGTTCTCTCCATGCTCAAATCAAAAAATCCGGAATGGGAGAGAAACTGGATGGTTTACGATACTGCAGTGAAAAAAAGGTAAGTTAGGGCAATAACGTAATGCAGTCCTATCACCTTATAAATTTTCAGGTGTGACAAAAACAGATGGAGATGTGAAGGATGGATAGTTCAAAAGATAAAATTTCCTCGCTTATTAAAGATCTTTCAGATAAGAATGAGGATATCCGGTGGGCTGCTGCCTATGCCTTGGCACAAACAGGAACTCCTGCGGTGGAACCACTCATCGGGGCTCTTGATGACCGTGACAGCGTTGTGAGGCTCAGAGCTGCCTGGTCACTTGGCCGGATCGGTGATCCCCGTGCGGTTGACCCGTTGATCGCAACGCTTCGCGATGGCGACTGGGCGGTAAGAATGCGGGCAGCAGAAGCCCTCGGAAAACTTCAGGCGCATAAAGCGACGGATGCGCTTATTCTTGCGTTAAGGGATGAGAAAGTCGATGTAAGAAGGCACGTGATTGCTGCGCTCACAAGGATTGCCGATCCTGCATCCGCTGACCGTCTCGGGGATGTACTGAAGGATGCTGACTGGCGTGTACGCATGGGAGCTGCACTTGCTCTCGCTGCTATTGGAGACGATAAGAGCATGCAGCTCCTCCAGGCAGCCACCTGTGATGAGAATGAATATGTACAGAAAATAGCCCTCGCAGCGACCAATAAAAAAGGGGATATCTGTCTCCCGGCAAAAAAATAAGGGCATAGTCCCTCTTGAACGACTCTTTTTTGCTAAGAATTTACAACTGAAAATCAATATAATTAATTTTCCCGCATTGTCGGAGCAGATGCCAAAATCCCTTA
>JBGOZZ010000284.1:0-2867 GCA_041480465.1 Methanoregula sp.
ATCGGAATGGTACGGCTGGAGGCTGAAGCGAAAAAAGGACCTGAACCTCTCCTGCATGCTTCGAAATCTATAAACCAGCACTACAGTGACAGAAGGGAACACTTATGCGATCAAACCAGGGTTATTACGGAAATCCCCCGGTGGAGATGCCTCCGGCAGTATAAAGCAATGCGAGAACTACATCTCTGCAAAAAAACGTGGTGCGCCCCGTCCCCGGAACATCATCCCTGTTGGGACTAAGGTAAATGCGCTTCTACTTCCCGCGAAATTAACGACGTAGCTGTCGATTAAACCTTAAATCTGGCCGATATAACCAAAACAGGGTGATTAAAACGGGATTTTAATCGGCCTTAAGAGTGTGTCACAATACCAAAAATACCCTCAAAATTTTGGTAAAAATTCAGACTTCGACGGACTTCCGACGGAAACCTTTTATATTATCAGGCGTTAACTCTCATTATCAAAACCCAATAAAGGTTTTGAGGTGTCTAAATGGGAAGCAAAATTGGAAAAGAAAAGATTCAACGCGAAAAGGGATACCTTTACTTCATTGGAAAGGATGGCTATGTTTGGGCTGCCCCGATGAAGCACAACAAGACCGGCAAGAAGAAGAAAGTCGGCACTGAAAAGATCGCAAAAGAATCCGGTTTCATGTACTATGTTGGTAAGGACGGATTCGTCGCGAAAGCCAAGATGAAAAACGCATAACTTCACTTTTGCTATTGCACGCAGTCCGTCTGAATGCCGGAAATCCGGCATCGCGGACTGCATATATCTTTACCTGCAGCCATGGGACTCGCGATCCTGGCCGGCAATCTATTTTCCAGTATACGAATCAGAATAAAACACGATATGTTCCCTGAACTCCTTAAAAAATGGTCACTTTGGTGAGAATTCCCCGTCAGTCCTATCCAATACCCGATCTTTTACCAGGTCTGTCTGCAAGACTGCGGTTCTTAAAGAAAGAAGTATTTTTTTGTTCTCTCCCAGAATTACAATAGTAACAATCACGGAATCCATGAATGGTTAAGCTACTGAGTGGATTGATCCGGGCTGGCTAATTTCCAGGATGGTAAATCCGGTATGACTTCACTGGTCAAAGATACGTTTGCAGAATGGACAGAGGGCCTTGACACCCGTCAGAGTATGGTCTCGATCTTTACACATATCCGCGACATCCCGTACTCGCTGAGCCTCCCTATGCCCAATCCAAAAACTTCACCGGAACAATTACTCGTGGCGGGTAAAGGATCATGCGGTCCCAAACATTACCTGCTCGCTGAGATGTTCAGGAAACTGAATCTGAACGTGGTCTATGCCACAATTGCTTTCTCGTGGAACGACCCGGACCTTCACTACTCTTCCGATCTCCGAAAACTTGCTGCCAGGCTTCCGATTGCACACCACATGGCATGTCGCGTGCAGATCGGGTGCCGCTGGATACTGGTGGATGCGACATGGGATCCCCCTCTCGCAAAGGGTGGATTCCTGATAAACGATCACTGGGACGGGTACTCTGAGATGAAATGGGCTGTAAAGCCGCTTAAATCCCCGGCGCGGTTGGCATCCTGCGAGGGACTGGAAAATGTGCCATGCAGGTCAGAAGGCGAGACTGCCCATCGCCCTGTCGATGGCGAAAAGAACCACTGGGATGCTGAGGACCAGGTACGGTATTATCATGAAAAGGTTGCCGTACGTATACCGGATGAGGTAATGCAGAAGGCACAGTTTTACCGAAAGTTTGAGGAATGGCTGGTTGTTATACGGCAACAAAAATTAGGGAACTGACCTGATGATTCCGGATTGAATTTTCCTCAATAACCTTCTAGCAGGTTCTTACAATCTCTTTCCAGGAGATTTGCTGCAAAGGTCCTGGCCAGCAGCGGAGTGACAGCCTGGGGAGGAAGCCCCAGAGCTGCGGCAGTTTTTTGTGTGAGTTCCAGTAAATCGGGAGAGCCGTTCAGTTCCGAGGTAAGCACGGCCTCGTGAATCTTCTGGAGATACTCCAGCCCTTTGTCCATCTGCTGGTATGCAGCATCTCTCCTGCGGGGCTCGTCCCATGATGAGAGAAGGACCCGGATGCCGGCAATTCCCCGGAGCCTTTTCACCGACTGTACGGATTCGACTGCATCATCATACACCGGCAGGTCTCCCGCAACCGGAACTGCATCACCGGAGAAAAGTGCTCCTTCACTCTGCAGGAAAAGCGAGATTGAACCCTTTGAATGGCCCGGTGTATGGAACACTAACATTTCACCAGCCCGGGTCTCATCGGGTTCGATCGTATCACCGTCTACAAGCTCATGATCAACCTGAACGGATCCTCCGACAAGCGTAGCGAACCCGGGCACCGGGCGCTCACGGTTCTGGAGCTCCACGTCCTCAATCCAAGTCCGCTCGGCCGGGTGTGCGGCGATACTGCACCCGGTCGCCTGCTGAATTGCCCCTGCAGATCCTATATGATCCGGATGTGAGTGAGTGAGGATAATAAGCGCAATCTCCGATGGATCGCGGCCAGTTGATCGAATACACTCAAAGATTTGCTTCTCACAACCAGCCACGCCCGTATCGATGAGTGTGATCATTTCGCCAGAGATGAGATACGAGTACACAAAACGATCAAGTGCAATACCGGATGCGATCGGGATCTTGAATGAGTGCCTGATGGCATGAATGGAGGGGGTGATTTGTATAGTTTTTTTCTTCCTTGTGCGTGTGAAAAAAATATTTTTTTGAATATATCTTCTATCTGAAGTTTATTTAAAAAATTATACCGACCGGATACCAGTCTTACACCGATATGGGCCCGTCGTGATTCGAACACGAGATCTTCGCCGTGTGAAGGCGACGTCATAGCCAACTAGACC
>JBGOZZ010000285.1:0-2866 GCA_041480465.1 Methanoregula sp.
AGCTCGGTGCTTTCAATCACCTCTCGTTTCTCGTCTCCCTCGCTGACATTGATATTGTGGATGAAGAGATCGTTTGTCGCTTCGTCGATCCCGACCGAAAGGGTGCCCGGGGTCAGGGTGATCGAGTTTGCCAGCATGAAGATACCCAGGTCCGTCTTCAGCCCGGAGTGGACACGGATGATCCCCGGCCTGATCTTCATCGTGATGACCCGGTATGCGACATCAAGGTTGGCTTTTGTAAGCTCTAAAAAGAAGGGGCCCGGCACGTAGACCAGCAGAAGCAGCAACCGACGCGGGTCTAGGAGGCGGAAACTCTTCGATCGGCACAGGAAGTTTCGTGCAATCAGTCCGGTCAGGCCTGCAAGCAGGACCCCCATGACAAGTTCAGATAACGACCAGAACCCGATAGTGCCTGAACCGGCAGTCAGTATCAGGTACATCAGAAATGCCGCACCGGCAGTTACAAGAAATGCGATCACAGATCCACCCTACCGCAGTCCAGAAACTGTATTTTCAGCCCTGCTGGGTGAAAAACGTTCGCTTGATTTCAGGACACTGTCACCATCAGAATTGGTCAGGAACACTGTAACGCCACCATAATTCTTAATGATTTATCATGTTCAATATTAAAAAGTGCGGTTTTGACACTGTTCAGACTGTAATAGCGATACCCGGTATGCCAGTCTGCACGCTGAGATTCCTTGGCGCATTTGTTTTTTTGGGGGTGAATCCAACAAATTGCGACTGATTTTTAAGGCTTGATGTTAAATTACTGATGTTAAAATTTTCGAGCATTATTTGGGAATTCAACTGGAGGGTCTGAGAAAACATGGATTTGTTGATAATTGCACCTGTATGTGCCATTATTGGGTTGCTTTTTGCAGCTTTTTCTTTTTTCAACATGAAAAAAGAGGGTACCGGTACTGAACTGATGCAGAAGATTGCTGCGGCGGTACACACGGGGGCAATGGTGTACCTGAAACGCCAGTATACCGCGATTGCGATCTTTGTCGTGGTCATGGCAGTTGTTCTCGCCATCGCGATTAACCCCCTGACTGCCGGGTGTTTTGTCGTGGGTGCAGCTCTTTCCGCAGCGGCCGGGTATATCGGTATGACTGCAGCGACCATGGCAAATGTCCGCACAACCAATGCCGCACGAGAGGGGATTGCGAAAGCATTCCACGTCTCGTTCTCCAGCGGCATGGTCATGGGGCTGACTGTTGTCGGACTCGGGCTGCTGGGCTTGTCAGTCGTCTATTATGTCGTTGGTACCTTCACAACTGTCGGTATTTATGAAGTGATCAATATCCTTTCGGGATTCTCCCTTGGCGCAAGTTCGATTGCCCTCTTCGCCCGGGTGGGCGGTGGGATTTTCACGAAAGCTGCTGATGTCGGTGCCGACCTTGTCGGAAAGCTCGAGGCGGGGATCCCGGAAGATGACCCCCGCAATCCCGCGGTCATTGCCGACCTTGTCGGGGATAATGTGGGCGATATCGCAGGTATGGGTGCCGACCTGTATGAATCCTATGTCGGATCCATTGTTGCCACCATGCTAATAGGCGGTTCTGTCGCTATCATGATTGCATCAGCAAAGACCGAGAACCTGATGAGCACCATCCACCTGACACTCGGTTCCGCAATCAATGTCGTTCCGGGCGCAGCCGGTGTCATGAACCTTGTCCTCCTCCCGCTGCTGGTTGCTGCCGTGGGGATTGTCGCATCCGTGATCGGTTCGTTCTTTGTCAGGAGTTCCAAGAACGAGAGCAGCGCGATTCACAAGGCCTTCAACGCGGGCACGTTTGCCAGCCTGATCATCACCGCGGTTGCCACCTATTTCCTGGTCGTCACACTTCTCGGACAGCTCTATGTCGGGGTATTTATTGCCACCGTTGCAGGACTGGTCGGGGGTTTCCTGATCGGGCTTGTAACCGAGTACTACACGTCATATGACCGCCCGCCAACCCAGCGGATTGTAAAATCCACTGAGACCGGGGCAGCAACCGGCATCATCACCGGTCTTGCCGTGGGATTTGAGAGCACGGTATTTCCTGTGCTCATCGTCGCGGCCGCAATCCTCGTCTCCGCACAGCAGGCGGGGCTCTACGGGGTTGCAATTGCCGGCGTCGGCATGCTCGCCACGCTGGGGATCACCCTTTCGGTCGATGCCTATGGCCCAGTTGCGGACAATGCCGGGGGTATTGCCGAGATGTCCCATCAGGATAAAAGCGTCCGGGAGATCACGGACACGCTCGACGCAGTCGGCAATACGACCGCAGCAATCGGCAAGGGCTTTGCCATCGGGGGTGCCGCCCTCACTGCCCTCGGCCTCGTCATAGCGTATACGCAAGCGGTTGGCCTCTTGCTTGTCGACCTCCTCAGCCCGATTGTCTTTGTCGGGGTCCTGATCGGTGCGATGCTGCCCTTCCTCTTCTGCTCGTTTGCCATGACCGCTGTCGGCAAGGCAGCGGGCGACATCGTGCAGGAGGTGCGCAGGCAGTTTAAGGAGATCCCCGGTCTCATGGAAGGGAAAGCGGAGCCCGACTATGAAGCCTGCATCACGATCTCCACCAACGCCGCCCTCAAACAGATGGTGATCCCGGGGCTCATGGCAATCCTTGCGCCGGTGGTCTGCGGGCTTGTTCTCGGCACGGCAGCGCTTGCCGGACTCCTCGTTGGTTCAATCGCCAGCGGCTTTATCGTTGCCGTCATGATGGCAAACACCGGCGGCGCATGGGACAACACGAAGAAATACATCGAACAGGGCCACCTCGGCGGAAAGGGCTCGCCTGCCCACAAGGCGGCAGTCACCGGTGACACGGTTGGGGACCCGTTCAAGGACACCGCAGGCCCGGCGCTCAACATCCTG
>JBGOZZ010000286.1:0-2858 GCA_041480465.1 Methanoregula sp.
GCTCAGGCAGGAATTTCGAAATGGTGTTTTTCCAGCAGACTTTTACTTGATCTGCGGCATGAAAAAAAATCAATACGAAACCGTTAAACAAAAAAGGATGTGAGGATAAGAGAATTCTATGGAAAGAAATTCTAAAATACTGCTTGTTGCGGGATTGCTCATCACCCTTCTCCTGATCTTCATCAATATTTACCTGGCAGGAATCGTGTTTATCCTGCTCATCACGATCCTGATGTCACTCCAGATAATGCAGGACACGACAGGTCACCCGGATATCGCGGTACACCTTGGGGAGGATGCCAGGGCCATCATCCTTACCAATAAGGGAAACGCACGGGCAGAAGCGATCCATTGTGCTCTGGTACCGTTGATTATCGAGTTTGATATTCCTTCCCTTGACGAAGATGCAACCTATGAATTTCCCTTAAACTCCATGGTTGAAGAGATCAAAGTTGCAATAACGTATAAAAATGAAAAAGGAAGTCCGTTTTCCAAAAGTACGATGTTATCCTCTTTGGAAGAGGAGCCTGACCTCTTAAAACCGATGATTCCCGTTTTTAAATGGAAAAAGTAATATCTCTTAAGCCTCCGGAATCAGCTGGAACGCCCTTTTTTTGTACGGAATTTTTTGCAGATGTCACTCTTAAGGTACCGGCGATTGCCCGATAAAAATCAAAAAAAAGGAATTACCGCACGGCATTCAGGAAGGACTTGGGTTTTTCCCATGGTGTTATCTGCCCGGGGATAGATTTTCGGGGATTTGGCGGGATGACGAAAAAACGACAATCATAATTTCTTCGCAGCTGGTGAAATTTTTGGCTTTTCTGATTGTGTCAAAAAAAGGTTGATATTATTTTGGAACGGGGTTGAACACGTTCTCGAAAATCATGTCGCTGCCGGTGTTGTGCAGCCGTCCGCGCTCTTCTTTTTCCTCGACCATCGCGAGCAGCGGGAGTTCCATATTAATACCCGGCACATGGCCGAACATCTTTTCGAGTTCGGTCTGCTGGGCGTGCATGAAGAGAGCATTCGGGATCTCAGCAGGGCAGAGTTACTCGCACTGGCCACAGTTTACGCAGGAGTCCGCGATGTGGGCGAACCGGATGAGGTGGAACATGAAATTGGGCGGGATCTGGCCGGGATTGACATAGGCCGGGTTCTTGGTCGTGCAGTCCACGCAGTAGCAGATGGGACAGGCGCTGATGCACGAGTAGCACTTGATGCAGCGCGATGTCTCCGTCATGATCTTCTTCAGCCGCTCCTTGCCGTCGCCAAGTGCCTCAAAGTCACGCTTGCGCCACTTATCGCCGAGCTTGAGCATGGCACCTTCGACCTTGCCACGGATCTCAAGGCCCTTGGGGTTTGCTGCCTCGGTCGCAAGGATGCCGGATTTTACCGCACCGCTCAGGAGGTTGGCACCTTTCTCGCTGCAGACTTCCACAAAGGTTGCCTTGCCGGCCTTGTCGCCGATGACACCCCAGTTCCCGCAGGCGAGATCTGCCTGGCGGGGGACTTTAAGTTTGCAGCGGCGGCAGTTGGACCTGCGCCCGTAACCTGCTTCTTCGAGCTCGTCCATGGAGATCCCTTTGTGACCGCCTTCATACTCGATGATGAACTGGCCCTTGTCGATCTCTTCCTTGTGGACCGTGTCCGGATCAACGCCGAACTTGTCGGCAATCATCTTGCGGGCAAGGATCGGGCTGACCGAGCCACCGCAGTTGACACCGATCATGATGACATTGTCGAGGTTGATCTGCTTGCGTTTTGCCAGCTCGTAGAATCCCATCATGTCGCAGCCCTTGACGGTTACACCGATCTTCATATTCTCGGCACCGTCAAGGTATTTCTTCACCAGCTTTGCCATGAGAAGAGTACCGCAGTGGAGTGAGCCGGCCGTCGTGGCAAGTTCCCTGGGGTCAGTGATCAGGACCGGCTGGGCATCGTACAGGTCTTTACCTTTCCTGATGGCAAAGACAGCATCGACCATCTTCGATTCCAGCGCGTGCTTCCAGAGTGCGGTCACCGCGCCGCCGAGTTCTGCCTTCTTCTTGATCTCTGCGTCATTTGTCCACGCGTAGAGCATATCGCCTTTCTTTGCCATGTTACTTCGCCTCCGCGATCTTCTCGATTCTCACAGCACAGGCCTTGTACTCCGGAATAGCCGCAACCGGGTCGAGTGCGTTGTTGGTCAGGATGTTCGCTGCGCATTCCTTGTAATGGAACGGTATGAAGACAACACCTTTTTTGATATTTTTTGTGACCCGTGCACCAATCTTGATCTCCCCTCTGCGGGTGACCGCCTTGACCATTTCCTTGTCCCTGATACCCAGCGCCTTTGCATCCTCCGGGTTCATCTCAACCCAGCCGGTCGGTTCTTCACGTTCGAGGTCCTCAGAACGGCGGGTCATGGTACCGGTATGCCACTGCCAGATGCAGCGTCCGGTAGTCATGATGAGCGGGTAGTCCTTGTCCGGGACTTCAGCCGGGTATTTGAACTCTATGGGGGTAAAGATACCCAGTCCGTCCGGGTGGGTGAACTTCTCCTTGTGGAGGATGGGTGTGCCCGGGTGTTCCTTTGTCGGGCAGGGCCAGTGCAGCGCTTCGGGTTTCTCGAGGCGGGTATAATCCATGCCGCCATAAGACGGGGTGACCTTTGACACTTCCGTGAAGATCTCTTCTGCGCTCTTGTACGGGAACTGCTTCTCGTATCCCATCGCCTTTCCGAGTTCACAGATGATCTGCCAGTCCGCTTTTGCCTGTCCCGGGGGATCCTGTGCCTTTCTCCATTTCTGGACGCGGCGCTCGGTGGAGGTCTGGGTGCCGTCCTTTTCGGCATAGCATGCCGCCGGTAGTACAAC
>JBGOZZ010000287.1:0-2853 GCA_041480465.1 Methanoregula sp.
AATCACAACGGTTGCTGCGGCAACAACAATAATACCAAGCGCCCGCGAGAGTCTCTTCAGATAGAGATTCGGTGAAGGCACCTTTCCTTCATGTAATATCTCATCTGTTATTATGACCAGTTGATCTATACCCGTTCCAAGGACAGCAATAAGACCGGCGATTGTGGGCAGGTCCATCTGGAACCTTATCAGGCTGATGAACCCCAGCAGGATGATAATTTCAGATGAATTAATTAAAATCATCGGGAGCACGATGTAAGGTTCACGGTACCGGTAATAAATAACAAATCCGACGGTAACTAAGGCTAATATCCCGGCAAGGAGCGCCATCTGCTTATAGCGTTCTCCAAGAGGTGCCGAAACACCCCCGGATCCTGCGATCGTAACTTCTACCGGTAACGCACCGGCCCGGAGGTGAATTTCAAGATTGGTTGCCTGCTGGGTCCCGGATTTTCCCGATCCCGTTGAGGCAAAAAGCTGCCGTATATTCTCATTCTGGATTTTGCCGGCGAGGTTATTTGACAGGGGTGCTGAGTATACGGTCTCGTTATCAAGAAGCATGATAAGGTTGTGTTTGGCAGGGTCTACGGTCGCACCGTATTTGATCGCGGCAGTGCGGAATGCTGCCGCACCGCTTTCACTTAACGTAAACCCTACACCCCAGTTGTCACTGCCCGGGGGATCCTGACTGGGAACCTGAACGCTGGTAATTGCATCACCGGAGAGCACATGCTCGGTCTGGTTTCCTGTCGTCTGGATACGGATTTCGAACTTGCCTTGTTTTCCGACAATTTCCTGGGCCTGGTTCATATCCACCCCGGCAAGTTCCACGCGGATATACCGGGCGATGTTATTCAAACCGGTAAGAGTATTGACTTTTGCATCCTTGGTACCAAGCGAGTTGATCTTATTTTCAAGGATGCGTTTTATACTATCTGCGGTAGATTTTGATACTCCCTGCTGATAGCTGGTAATTTTTCCACCCGCGGCACCGAATCTGGATTCCAGATCTGCCTGCGAATAGTACTTCTGTATTTCAAGGTGGTTCGCATCAACCTGCAGTATTTCGGAGTCAAGGGTAGTCGAGAGGTTAGTTATGAACTCCGGGAGCGGGCGATCCGTGGTGAACCCCACCACCTCTGCACGGATGTCGAGCTGGAGCCACGCGCCCTGCTGGAGATCGAGTCCATACTGGAGGTTGGATGCCAGGTGGCCTTCCTGGTCGATATGAGGATATATTGCGATAACAGAAAGGACGATGAGAATAATGAGAGTCGCAACTCTCCAGTCGGTGATAAGCGCTTTTAATTCTTTGGTATTCATCTGCCACCTCCCTTCAGGACATACCATTTGAGGATACCGACATTCGTGAGCCAGGTATTCATAACATCGAAAACAAGCCCGATCAGAAGCACTGCCGATATCTCCGTAAGGATCTGGACTGACCCGAACCAGGAGACAATGAACATTGCCGCAACAGCAGCGAGGGTGGTGGTTGTCATGATGATGCCGGTATGGAAAGCACCGGCAAGTTTATCGTTGAGCTTGCCCTGCCGTTTGAGTACCCTGTTCGTGAGCAGAATGTCACTATCAACCGAGTAACCAATCAGCATGAGCAGTGCGGCAACCGTACCGAGCGAGAGTGTAAGACCCACCACGTTCATCGCAGCTGCAGTCATGGCCATGTCGGCAAACGCTGAAAGCACCACGGCTACTGACGGCACGAATGTCCGGAAGGAAACAAAAACCACAATCGCCATGCCGATAAAGGAAAATATCATCGCAAGCACTGCCTGTGATTGCAGGGTTTTTCCGAAGGTTTCACCGATCTGATTGATACTTGCATCCGGATATTTCTGATAAATAAGCGTTGACAGGTCCTTGTATTTCACATCGTCCATGGATCCGAATTTCAGAAATTTCCCATTGTTTACCCCTTCACTGACATCGATCAGCGGGTATCCGGTGAACGTTGATTGTATCTGTTCTCGTGAGTCAGCAGAAAAGATCGTAACTGCGGTGCCCCCGGAAAAATCAATACCGGGTGTAACCGGCATACCAGTAGTTGCCATATTAAGTGCGAGCAGCACAAGAGATATCGCCAGTATTACGAGAGGGATTATCACCAGCTGTTTTGGCGAATATTTCTCGATGTTATAGTTGAACAATCCCATATCGTAATTATCTGTTTTGTGAACAATTAAATAGTTACCAGAAGGGGCTGCCCTTCAGCATGCAATCCACCGTTCCTCCTAAAGGTTAGTCTAACCTGAAGAGATTTACATAAAGGTACGGTGAGATTCCAGTTCCATACAAAATAAAAAAATATAAATAGCGAGACCTGTGACAGTAAACGTATGAGATCTCCTTCAGAGATCAAACGAGTCGTTGAAGGACGGTTGCAATCATACCTTTCACGGGACAGGACCGGAATCCGGCGCGAAGTACTCAGACTTTTTGTTAAGATCAGATCGCTAACTATTGCAGAACTCGTTGCTGAACTTCAGACTCAGTTTGCCGTTACATTCCATGCGATTGCATCAATGGTTGGCATCATCGCATCAAGAATCGGAATCCTTCATGCACTACGAAATGCCGATGGATCAAACACATACGAACTTAAAGAAAAATATTTTGACATCGTTGTAAGGATTGTCGGGGTCAATTAAAGTTCCCGGCTGATCCACAACGGTTTTTTATTTCTCTGTTCCTATTATTATAGCATTATGCATACCAAAGACAGCGCCGGCATAAGCGAAATTGCTATTGTTCCGGAAGTAATCGAATATATCAACCGGCGGGACTGTGATTTTCGCATATGCACCTCATGCGGCGGGCCGATCCTGTTGCCTG
>JBGOZZ010000288.1:0-2850 GCA_041480465.1 Methanoregula sp.
AGCATATTAATAAAAATTTCAAAATATTTTATTTCCATGATCGGCAGGGATCTGTCCGTCACTTCATTCTTTTTTACTTCCTGTCGTAACAAATTCGGATTGAAATCTCTTACAAAAGACACTATTTTTATTATTGGATTTTGTTAGAGAAGAAGGGGGATATTAATTTCTGATTTTGATATGAGAGGACTCATATAAGCCGGATTCTTTAAAAAAATTTATTTATAATCAATCAGTGTGTGAAGTTTCATCTCAATATGGGGAGAGATGAAGTAATGGTCGGGTAGTTTGGTCAGAGCGGTACCATGCATTATAGCATGATCGATGTCATCTTCTGATATCCCATGCTTGTCGTGATCAACCACTTCGTGAAAGAATACCTTACCGCCGCCATACACAATTCTGCACAAGGAGCACCAGTCATCACCTTTTTTGATATAAAAGTATGATGATCCGACCTGCGAATTTCCCTGATTATGAAGTTCTTCTATAATGAGCTCATAATTTGGTGCGGACTGATCTGACATTATATATCGTGGCACTGGATCCACACCACAGACCTGTTTTGCTTTTACCATTTTTTTCCACCCCCTTTTGCCCTTGCTCAAACCTTTCGGCGCTGAGCTTAGGTACGAAAGCAATATCTTTCCTAGTTATTTATATTTTTCTATTACTCGAAGATCTCCATGGAGGAAATACCAGATTATTATTTACAATGACCGGAGAAGATCAATACTGCAATCATGATCCCGTGGCTCTCTATCAATTTTAAAAGTTTTAAACCGAATGCAGCCATCGCGCTCAATGCCACTCGTCACATGAATAAGATCGAACGAAAAAAACTTTTTTCTCCGGATATTGAACCGATGCGTACCGCGGAAGGCAGGTGGTTCGAAGCAATCGTATATGAGATGTTTCTGGATATTTCAAGAAAATCGGACCGGATCAAATACCTTGCACGCAAAGGTGCGGATGCCCCGAGAAAACGGGAAGATATAAAACTCGGCCAGAACGGACTTTTTTATTCAAAATACGGGGACATCACAATCCGCGGCAACGGGCAGGATCTCGCTGAATTTGATATGCTCCTGGTTGACGCTGATAACCATGTTGCGTTTGCAGAAGTCGTGACATCCCCCTCAGATTTAAAAGAGTTTGAACAGGAGATCGCGTTCAAGAAGCGGCTGCTCGGATATCTTTATGGCCAGAATATCACCCCTTTCCTCCTTATTTCATCCTTTGACCTGTCCAACTATTCGGTCGTAAAACGACTTGCCAAAGACAAGACCAATGCGATTATCCATACCAGTTCCTGCGAAGAGATCAAATCAGTCCTGAAGCATTATCGTCCGCGGATCCTCTACAACAACCCGGACAATCACCCCAAACTGGTTTCAGCAACCGTTTTCCCGATGAAAAATCCCTTTGAATACAAGCGCTATCATGACGAGGTGCGCACCCAAATCTTCGCCGAGGTATCCAAAGGAGGGGGAAGAAAACATCCCGAAATCACTGCGCAGACCGGCCAGCTTGTCAAAAAAGTACTGTATGGCGGGTTGTTTCCGCAATCCATTAAATTACTCTGTGACTCATACGGGCTGTCTGTAAAAAGCAAAAAGATTGAATATGAGGATTTTTCGAAGTACTATTCAAAGGCAGTCATAGCAACCGATCTTCCCGATTATGAACTGATTATGTACCTTCGTTCACGGCAGAAGAAAGAGTATCATAAGATGGTCCAGGCAAAGGATGGTCATTTCAAATTTGAACGCCCGACTCCGCCAAAGGTAGGTTTTTTTCTCTGGCTTGAAGCCATCCAGCCAACTCTTGGAACACGGATCACCCACCAGCTGCTGGAATCGTTTACCATAACAGGGCAGAAAGGGAAATTGTAAAAGGTTATACAGGCATGTTCTGAAAAACTCCGAGTCACTCCGGGTATACATATCACTGACATAGAAATGTGATAATGTGCACGGAGTCCTGTCACCCCCGCATTGCCCTTCCGATGCAATACCGCCCGAACAGGTACTAATAATCATCACAATAAGCTCGAAACAGAATTTTGGAGACCGGCACTATCTCATTTCTCTCAACAAAAATTCCCGGATAAACAAGGGTTCTGCCACCCTGAATTTAAAAAAAATTGTTGGGGATACTCCCCGTTGCAGGTATACTTTCCTGAAGATATGTTCAATCCAGCAGGGCACCCATTGCTTCTTCATACCGGGCACTCATGACATACTCGATACCTGAGACATCTGCAGCTTCCGGTGTGAGTGCCATCAGGTCGTCACGTGACATTGTTGAAAGCCGGAAGTTCCTGCTGCCAGCCATCAGCTGCTGGAGCCCGGTCTTAAACTTCTGCGTGTACGTGTATATACCGACTGCACCCATCGGGATCTCCTTGATACGGGGACCGAATTTCTCCTTGAGCTCCTCGTAGGCCACGAATATTTCTTCAATCGTATTCCCATACTTGGAGACAGACTTGGGAAGATCGCCTTCTTTGATCCACTTCTCGATGTTCTTGCCGACAAAGCCGGGGATCATGAGACCGCGACCCATGCAGACTGCCTTGGTGTACGGGCTGCCCATCGCGAGCGCCTTGAAAACGCTGGGCTCGTCAGAGAAACCACCGGCAAATGCTAGATCCGGAACCCGCATGCCTTTCTTGGAAAGTCTACCGGCAAAATCATACGCCATTGAATGGAGGTAGAATGACGGAATACCCCATTCGTTCATCATCGGCCACGGGCTCATACCGGTCCCGCCGGGTGCTCCGTCGATGGTGAGGAGATCAATCTTGGCTTCGGAACTGTAGCGGACAGCCATGGCGAGTTCGACCAT
>JBGOZZ010000289.1:0-2850 GCA_041480465.1 Methanoregula sp.
ATGTCCGGCCCGGGGGTCACCCTTTTCAGGGCCTCTCCTGGCACGGCGGGGGAGGGACTTTTTTTAGAATTTTCGGTACCTGAGCCGCCGCGGCAGCACCCCGCAGGGGAGGGCGTCGTTCATCATAAATAAGGATACCAGGGTAACAATCCCTCATCATATCCAGGTACTACGGTTTTCTCATGGGGGAGCAAGGTCACCGCTCACGGGCGTTTTTTCCAGAACATAAAGAACATAAAAATCTGAAGTCTGATGGGGGGCAACTACCTTTCTCTTTTCAGAACTGATACATTGGGCGAGCCGCCTGCCAAAGACAAATCCGCCGGGCACCACCCTGCAGGAATTAAAAATCAGCAAAGAACAGCAATGTTCACAGAAAAAATTACAGGAATTTATTAGGGTATACCGCAGAATGTAAATATATCTGACTCCTTAATCTGCTGAAGTGGGTTACTGTGATATCGGTCCTGTATGTTGACAATGACAAAATCCTTCTGGATACCGGCAAGCGTTTCCTGGAACGTGACGAGGATATCCGTGTTGATACAGCCCGGTCTTTTAATGAAGCCCTCCAACTCCTGAAAACCAACTCATTTGACGCAATCATTGCCGGTTATCAGATGCGGGACACTGACGGTGTTCAGTTGCTAAAAATCGTCCGCGAGAAATTCCCGAAACTCCCCAGCATCATTTTTACCGGCGTGGACAGTAATGACAACCTTAACCAGATCCTTCACAATGGTGCGGATTATTATATCAGAAAAAACGGCGATCCCAAGTTCCAGTTTGCCGAATTGTCCCACATAGTACGACGCGCTGTTAAACTCCGGGAAAGCGAACAAAAGATTTCGCATCTCACCCGGGTGTATTCAGTGCTCTCACGGGTCAATGAAGCAATTGTTCAGTTCCATAAACCGATGCAGCTGATGCAGGAAGTATGCAAGATCGTGGTCCAGGAAGGAGGATACGCGATGGCCTGGATCGGGTTTGAGGACCCCGAAACCCACAGGATTAAAGGGGTTGTCGCAAGCGGGGCGGTGGATGATTTTTTTGTTAATGTCAGGATGTCATCCGAAGACATTATGAGCGGGCAGGGGCCAACCGTCACCGCATTACGGAAAGGGAAATACATCACCTGTAATAATATCCGGGCTGACGTCCCGATGCAGTTCTGGGCTGAACATGCAATAAAAAAAGGGTATCTTTCAGCAGCCGCATTCCCTGTAAGCGCCGGGAAAACAATACGGGGTGCAATTACCCTCTATTCCTATGAGAAAGATTTCTTTACAGAATCCGAGATCCGGTTGCTCAACGGACTTTCAGAAGATGTCTCTTTTGCTCTTGAAAAGATGGAACTGAATGATACTCGCAACAAGGTCCAGGAAGAACTTGAACATGTAGAGCACCGGCTGATGGAAATTATCAATTTTCTGCCGGAACCGACATTTGCCATAGATGCCGAAGGGACGGTGATCATCTGGAATACAGCAATGGAAAAACTCACGGGAATCAGTCCCGGGAAGATACTTGGGCGGGGGGACTATGAACACTCTTTCCTGATGATGGGGGAACGTATTCCCGCCCTTCTTGACCTGGTTTTTGCATCCGACGAGGAGCTTGAGAGTTATCATTATTCGCTCATACAACGGAGCCATAAAAGCATCAGGGCAACAATATCACTTCCCAGTCTGAACAAGAGACCCGCGACTCTCGAGGTAATCGCCTCTCCATTATACGATCAAAAAGGACAGTATGCGGGTGCGATCGAATCGCTCAACGCAATCGCGGAAATTCATGAAAAAGATGAAAAATTCCACAGGTTGTTTGATACCGCAGATCATGGCATACTTATCCTCGAATCGGATACCAAAAAGATTATCGATGCAAATTCGTTTATTGTAAATCTTACCGGGTATTCGCATGAACACCTGATCGGAAGAAACCTCAGGGAGACAGGTTTTTTCAAGGATACACCGGTAGAACAATTCTTTGCAGAACTGGAAAAATCAGGGTACGTCCTTTATAATGACATTCCTCTTGAGACAAAAGATGGCAGGATTGTTGATGTGGAATTTGTCAGCGAGGTCTATTCATTGCATGATGAACAGGTAATCCAGTGTTCTGTATACGATATCTCCGGCCGCAAGCAGATCGAAAATGCCCGGATTCTTGCCAGAAAAAATCTTAATATGTTTTCGAGCATTACGAGACATGATATCCTGAACCAGCTGATGGTTGTAAGCGGTTCTCTTGAACTTGCTTCTTTCGGATTGCAGGAACCTGAATTGCTGCAGCATCTCAACCGCGCTCAGGCAGCTGCAAAGAATATTCAGCGGCAGATTAGCTTCTCCAGAGAATATGAAAACCTCGGTGCAGAGGCTCCGGCATGGCAACGGGTATCAGCAGTCATTCACCGGGCATTCTTTGAGTTGCATGCAGATGCAATCATTCTCGATATTCCGCAGGATACTATTGATATCTATGCAGATCCGCTCCTGGAAAAGGTCTTTTTCCACCTGTTCAATTATGCATACAAGTATGGGGAAAAAGTTACCCGTATTGAGGTCTCTTACCAGTATACCACAACAGGTCTTATCCTGGCAATTACTGATAACGGGATTGGAATATCCCCGGAAGACAAGCCCCGTCTCTTTATGCGAAGCAGCGGGAATGAAAAGGCACTCGGGCTTTTCCTTGCACAGACAATCCTCGAAATCACTGGTTTAACGATCAGGGAAAGCGGGGAATATAAGAAAGGGACCCGGTTTGAGATTATTATCCCGATGGAGGGGTTCCGGATGGGATCACCGGCACCCTGAAGGAACTGGAGACGTGAAGACAACCCTTCTC
>JBGOZZ010000290.1:0-2830 GCA_041480465.1 Methanoregula sp.
CGACCGGATCCGCAAGGACGCGCTTTTTTATCCGTGAATTGGCAGTCCATTGAACCAACAGGTTCTAAAAATTTATTAAGGACTTATGCGATGTTATACTATGGATTGGACCGCAGAACAGAAGAACATGGCAAATAAATTTAAAAATATCGATGGTATTCCGGAAAATGAGCGCAAATATAAGTGCCATACCTGCCATCTCATTGTCGACGAAAAGCCATGTCCCAACTGCGGTGAGACGCACATTGAAGTCATGTGCCCTCTTGATCACTGCCACTGCAACCACGAGATTATATCGGGTATCGAGTACTGTCCCCTGTGCGGTAAACCTGTCTGCCCGGAATGCGGTTCGCATGATGTCGTGCAGGTCAGCAGGGTAACCGGCTACCTGCAGGACGTTTCCGGTTGGAATGCCGGCAAGCAGCAGGAACTTAAGGATCGCATTCGTTATTCGGTTGCATAAAGAACGGTATTTTCGGTTTTTAATTAAATTCTCTGACAAAAGTAAATATCAAAAATTCAACGCTTTTCCCTGAGGTTTGAAAGTAAACCTGAAAATCTGTCCGCTTCCATTACCCCCGCCTGCCTCATAAGTACTTTTTTTATCTTCCTGAATCTTCACGTTAGATGAATCCTCGTTCAGTTTACCTGCCCGCCCAATTTTTTTCATGACGAGAGCCCGCTTTAACTTCGCTTCTGCATGGAATGGGTTAATCTCAAGAACTTTATCGTATTTTTTAACTGCCTCCCCGAACCGCCCGAGCTCGTCGAGACAATTACCCATAGCATTGTAAGCATTGCAGAAACGAGGTGCGATTAAAACTGCCATGCTCAGGTGTTTCAAGGCGAATTCTTTTTTCCCTTCAATCGACAGGTCTAATGCATGCCGGTACAAGTACTGTGCCTCTAAAGGAATCCCGTTTTTACTCAGTGTCATCATTTCCCCCTCCTTTCTGCGAGGGCTCCATCAGGGTGCCCGCAGCAATTTCTGATGATTCAGCCTGAATATTAAGAATTTGCACTCCATTATCGCCATAAAAGGTGCAACCACATTCTGTTGCGATAATGCCTTGCATTAGATACCTGGATAATTGTTGCCATTATCCTAGTAACTCAATCAGAAAGGAAATCCCGCAGGATCGTTATATTGTCTTTTTTATGCTGAAAAAGTTTAATTACTACATCTATTGTTCAGGATACTACTATGGCAGTTCTCGATCAGGAGAGGATCAACCTCATTAAACAAATCCTCAAATGGCACCCCCGGGGCATAACCATCTCGAATCTCACCACCAAGATGAAGATGAACCGAAACCTCGTTGCAAAATATCTGGACATGCTTCTCATTTCTGGCCAGGTAGAGATGATGACTGTCGGTGTTGCCAAGGTTTATTTTCTCTCCCAAAGGGTGCCTGTTTCAGCGATGCTGGAATTTTCATCAGATCTCGTCGTTATGATCGATTACGATGGGAAGATCCTTCAGGTAAATGAACATGTCCTCACTCTGCTCGATGAGAAACGAGAGTCATTAATCGGGAAACGCATCGATGAAATCGGTAACCCGTTTATTCACGACCTCCCGATAACCATGGATGAGAAGGAGCGGGAAGGTGGAAGTGAAATTGTTACTGAAAGATCCTATCTGATACGAGATGAAAAATACCATTTCCATTATAAACGGGTGCCTACTGCGTTCGAAGACGGAAGTCATGGATTTACATTCATTATCGAAAATATAACTTCCCGGAAAAAATATCAGGAGATGCTGGAGATAAGTGAAGCCCGATACCGGGGGATCGTCAGATCATCCGGGGAGGCAATTATCGGAACAACCGCGGATGGGAGGATCGTCTCCTGGAATCCTTCGGCAGAGCGCCTTTACGGGTACACCGAGAGTGAGGCAACTGCAAAGTCACTCAGTATGCTTGTTCCTGAAGAAAAACGCGGGGATATTGATGCAGTTCTGAAAGGGATTGCACGGGGAGACTGTATCCAGCGACGCGAAGTAAAAATGATGCGCAAGGACGGTTCAATAATCGAAGTCCTGATAACAATCTGCCCGATTAAAGGAGAAAATGAAGCGATTGTCGGTGCGTCATCAATTGTCCGTGATATCACAAACGAGAAGATCGAACAGCATATTCGTGAACATGAGGACCGGTACCGCACGCTGGTGGAAGATCTCAAAGTCGGTATTTACCGGAGCACCGGAGATCCCAGGGGCAGGTTCGTCTGGGGAAATACAGCACTTCTGCAAATTCTCGGATATCAGACTATGGCGGATCTCCATGGGATCGATGTTGTCGATGTTTTCTCTGAACCTGATGGCAGGAAAGAACTGCTTGAAGAATTGTACCGTACCGGGTTCGTGAAAAACAGGGTTCTCTACCTGAAAAAGAAGGATACTACACCAATCACCGTCAGTGTAACGGCTCTTGCAGAATTTGATGAGAGAAAAAATGTTGTGTTTATCAACGGTATCGTGCAAGATATCACTGGTTCAGTGAATCCTCAGGACTCTTTACTCTCTCAGTAATATTACCCCATTCTTGTGGTGTAGACAGATATATAATCATACAACTTTCGGATTATCTTCACGGGAATGGCTTTTTACAGGAAGGGCGGACCGGCATTATTAGTCGGAATCAGCGAGAATGAAATAACGGAAGTTTATAAGGATTCCTGCTGCATTATCTGGTACTGGGAATTTCTTATGAGGTACTATTTCGACTCCGATACTCTTTTTATTCGCGGGATATTCCGCGCTGCAAGTACCGGAATATCCGGGGGAATACGCCCGGTCTCGACGCTTTTAAATCACACCGTTCCC
>JBGOZZ010000291.1:0-2815 GCA_041480465.1 Methanoregula sp.
ACTTACCCTACCCTCACTTCTCTTAATACCAGCGTCATTCGTACCGTACGTAACATGAAGGACATCGTCATCAAATGTACCCGCCTGCACAACCTCAAAAATATCGGCATCCACGATCCCCCGGGACAAGCTCGTGGTGATCACTGGGGTCTCCGGCTCCGGGAAATCAACACTCGCATTCGATACGCTCAACGCCGAAGGCTAGCGGCGGTATGTCGTGTCGCTCTCCACCAGCGCCCGCCAGTTCCTCGGGCTCATACACAAGCCGGACGTTGACTCCATTAAGGGGCTCTCGCCCGCAATCTCCATCGAACGGAAGACGACCTCGAAGAATCCCCGCAGCACGGTCGGGACTATCACTGAGATCTACGATTATCCCGGCTCCTCATCGGAATGGGATGCGGTGATCCCTCATCTACTTCTTCCGCTGATCGGTGCGACTTCTCAAACCCACAGATAATCATCAAAATCCCATGATACTCAATATACTGCAACCTTTGTCCGGAATAAGAGATGATCATCCGAAAACCCTGCAAAAAGTCCGGTTTGCAAATCCGGGCATTTTTGAAAAACCCCGCACAAGGCTAGGATTCCATCAGAAATCAAAACGGGGTTATTTCAGCAATCTGGCCATTTTTTGCAATTTTTTAAAGTGCCGTTTTTTTGGTCCCGGGAAATTGCCTTGGACTGAATGGCGGGCAGTAGGAAAACATGCCCTCAGAACGCATCTACGTGGCGGCAAAAGGCACTATAATCTCTCCAAATTGAGCCCTGTTTTGAGAATTAAGGCAGGAAATTGGCGTAAATCTGTCATGGTCTATCATTTTTCCCTGATACGAAGGGATTTCTGTTTATTTTAAGAAAAAAGTTTGCCGGAAACAGTGATCGTAAATTTTTTTGCCTCACCAAAAGACAAATCTTGCGCAATTTATAGCCAGAAACCGTTCGCTGACAGAATCGTTCGGCTAAAAAGTTTTCCGGGCTGAGCTTTATCATGTCGGAAATTTTTCGAGCCGATCTGGTACGAGCCAAAAATATTTTTCGCATTTTTCGGATTGCAACAATTTATTTTTTGGAGGGAGACACCACTGCCGACGCCGCTGACCCCACAATGATGTATTTATGCTCAGGAATGACATACATATCAGGAGAAAAATTTATCAAAATTTACCATATTGAGGGGTGATGGATTTTGGCAGATACAACGCAACAGATGACCCAGAATGAACTGATGACGCTCCAGCATTATATGAAAGAATACGGGCAGCAGGCCGAGATTTTTGTCAGTCAGCTGGAAATGCTGGAGAACGGGAGGATGGAGGCACTTGCGGCTATAGAAACTCTCGAGGCAATGCTCTCGGCTGATGATGGGATTACTCTCCTCCAGATCGGCGGCGGAGCAAGCGTCAGGGCAAAGGTTCTCGAACCCGACAAAATACTCCTGAGTATCGGCGCCGAAGTTGTTGTTGAGCGATCGAATAAAGACGCCGTCGAATTTTTAAAGGAACGCATCATGGAGATGGAAGCCTCGCAAAAGAAAGTTGCCGAGACGCTCGATCGCCTGCGTTCACAGATGAATGAGATAAATAAGAGACTTGAATCCGGGTACCAGCAGGCAGCAGCGGCAGGACAGGATCAAGAGTAACGGGGCTTTTTTTCGCATGTTCGGGGGACTTAAAGAGAAGCTTCAGGCAGCCCGGGTCCGGCTGGGAAGCAGCATTCAGGGAGCAGCAGCTGCTCAGGCACCGGGAACGGAACCAGCAGAAACAGCGCCCGATGCAGCACCTGAAAAAATAATCTCTCCCTCGGGACCAACGTTTACCGACAAAATTAAAGTTTTAATTATCGATCGGGAGCTGATAGTTTCTGAAAAAGATATATCAGATGCACTCTCCGAATTCGAGATGACGCTCCTTTCCAGTGATGTGGCGTTGCAGGTCTGCGACGCGATTATCGCCCATGTCCGAGCGAGTCTGATTGGAAAACACCGGAAAATAGGCCAGTCTGTTGATGCACTGGTGATCGGAGCATTAAAAAGTGCATTACTTGAAGTCCTTGGTAACGGGTTCAACCTTGTAGAATATATTGAAACCCACAGCCGCCCGGTAAAGATCCTTTTTACCGGCGTCAACGGTACAGGTAAGACAACCACTGTTGCAAAAATCGGGGCATACCTAAAGAAACAGGGGTATACTGTTGTGATCGGCGGGGGAGACACGTACCGGGCCGGGGCACTGGAGCAGATTGGCGTTCATGCAGAACGCATCGGCATAAAACTTATCCAGCACCAGGAAGGAGCCGATCCTTCCGCGGTACTCTTTGATGCTGTCCAGTATGCCGTTTCGCATAAGATTGACGTCGTGCTTGCTGACACAGCGGGAAGATTCCATACCAAATCCAACCTGATGAACCAGCTTGAAAAGATCCGCCGTGTCATGAAACCCGATCTCGTTATCTATGTAGATGAAGCAGTGGCCGGTAACGATGCCGTAATACGGGCTGCCGAATTTGACCGGACCGTCGGAGCAGACGCAATCGTGCTCACCAAGGCAGATATGGATTCCAGCGGCGGAGCGGCCATTTCAATCGCTCATACCATCGGGAAACCGCTTATGTTCCTTGGCACAGGTCAGCGTTATGAGGATATTATACCATTTGAGCCAGCTAAGGTTGTTGAGGAACTCCTGGGAAGTGACACCTGATGCTTGACAACCTCTCAACTTCGCTGAAGGACGCATTGAAGAAACTTGCCGGAAAATCGGTGATTGATCGCCCGGCGGTCGACGAGCTGGTTAAAGATCTTCAGAGAGCGCTG
>JBGOZZ010000292.1:0-2811 GCA_041480465.1 Methanoregula sp.
ATGGTCAGTCCCGCACGCGGGCCGGGAAAAAGGATCTCCCAACTGAGCGATGAGGAACGCGATGTGATCAACGAACACGACATCGCCGTACTTGCATTTGGAAACTTCGAGTCATGTATAGAGTACAAATGGCCTGCCCTGCGCAGGGGAATAGAAGTGCCGATAATCGTCATGGGAGGTCCCGACACAGAAACGCTCAAGCGGATAATTCATCCTGCTGCCGACGGATACGTGGGCAATGTCGGAAGGTTTATGCGCCGGGGCAAAACAGAGGAAGAGATAGGTGTTCTTGATAAAATTGTCGCAGAAGTGACAAGGGTCATTGAGAAGAAGCGGGAAGAGATCGCAAAAGACCCGCTCTCTGTCTCCCCTGCCCGGCTGATGGACCTGATCCGGGAGCACGTGCCCGCCATTCATGATGTCACATCCCCCACTCCCCTCACCGTGCAGATGGAGGGGCTCAGGGTTAAACTGCCGTACGATACGTTTGCAGGAGTCTTACGGAGGATAGAGATCGAAGACGGGATAACCCTTGCCGATGTTGCCGGGGTTGTTCCCTCGCGGATGCGGGACTATATACTCGTAAAAATCCTGCGTTTTTCAGAAACGAACACGGTGGTATGATGGAAAAAACAACCAAAGAGATGTTTGAGGAGCGGCTTGCAGAGATTGTGGCGCGGGGCGCAGATGTTACCGCAGATGAATGGATGGAGGAAATCGAGGAGGAGTATGGGCGCGTACCCCTGATTTTCAGACGAATGGGTGAGCGCCCTGAGGTGCTCATATCCCATCTTCTCTATAAAGGTACGGTGGCTCAGACCAGCCCTCTCGATCCGAAGTATGTGGAACTAATCAGCCTTGGCGTGGGGGCGGCACTCAAATGCCCGCATTGTACTGGTTATCATATGCAGGCTGCTCTCAAAATGGGAGCGAGCAGGGAAGAGATCCTCGAGGTGATTCTGCTGGCAGGCATGATTGCCAACTCATCAGTGCTCGCAAACTCCTACCGTATATTTGACGAGAAGCTGGAACGCTGCGTACCTTGCCAGACAAAAAATATGAAAAACGTAAAATCCAGGCGAAAATCTGCGGCAAAACCAAAGACAGGTTAATCTGTCAGAATCAGGGATTGCCTCGACCTGACGAATTTTTTGAACCGAGCTGTTGTTATAGAAATTTTTTACCCACCTAAGTGAATTCGCCGGTGATACGTGAAAAGATCATCGCCGCCCTGTTCTGTCCTTATCATTATTGCGCTGTGAGGATCGAATCCTATAAATGGTGACTCCGGACAGAATTATGTGATATATCTGTGATGATGAAGCCGCACATTGTTCAGGTACTGGGAAGATCATGAAATCGATTATTCTTGCCGGAGGTGCAGGGACGAGACTCTGGCCGCTCTCCCGTGAATATTATCCCAAGCAGTTCATCCAGTTAGACGGGCATTCCCTTTTCCAGAAGACCTATGAACGTGCAACCCTCCTTTCAGATCCGGATGAGATATTTGTAGTAACTAACAAAATTCATCAGTATCTTGCGCGTAACCAGATAGAAGAGATGGGATATGCCATATCCGACGATCGTCTGCTGGCAGAACCGGAAGGAAAGAACACATTACCCGCCATTGCATGGGCGATGCAGAGCATTCGTTCCATTTCATCATCTGCAACCGCTGTCGTTTTCCCAAGCGATCACCTTCTTGGGGGGGCTGCGATTGATCAGATACGGGCTGCAGAACTGTTGTCGGAAAAAAACATAGTTACATTTGGTATCAAACCGGACTCTCCCAATACCGGTTATGGATATATTAAGCCGGGACGATTGCTTCCCTATGGTGCCATTGTCGCTGAATTTAAGGAGAAACCGGATGAAAAAACAGCACAGGAATACGTCAGGAACGGGTATCTCTGGAACAGCGGAATATTTCTCCTGTCGACAGATTGCTTTTTTGCGGAACTAAAAAAATACCGTCCTGAACTATTCGATGCATTCAGCGAGGGACATGTCCCGGATTACACGAAGCTTGAGTCAATTTCCATTGACTACGGACTTCTGGAACAATCGAAAAAAGTCGTTGTTGTAACACTCGAGACTGAATGGAGTGATTTGGGAACGTTCAAGGCTCTCTACGATGTAGAACGGCATGACAGTGAGGGCAATCTTGGCAAGGCGGAGTACTTTTCGGCGGAGAACAATTTTGTGCATGCACCGGGTAAACACGTCGGGCTGATAGGAGTCCATGATCTTATTGTCGTCGATACATCTGACGCACTCCTTGTCTGCGACAGAAGGCACTCGGAGCAGGTAAAACAGCTCGTCAACCGGTATAACGAACGCAATGATCCGGTTACGAAATTCCACCGGCAGGTGCACCGCCCATGGGGATCGTACACAATCCTTGAAGAAACCGGGATCTACAAAATTAAACGGGTCAGTGTCAAACCCGGCCAAAAACTCTCTCTTCAGCTGCATCATCACAGGAGTGAGCATTGGGTTGTAGTACGAGGGACTGCAGAAGTCGAACTGAACGGAGAGATAAAGCTGCTCAGGCAGGGTGAAAGTACATTTGTCCGAAGTGGAATGCGGCACCGGTTGAAAAATGCGGGCGTTATCCCGCTTGAAGTTATAGAAGTCCAGCTTGGGGAGTATCTTGAAGAGGATGACATTATAAGGTTCGATGATGATTATGGAAGGAAATGATTTTTTTTAAATCCATCACTCCTTTTCTGACGGGAATACCAGACTTTTTGAGGACTTCGTGTCTTTTTCAGATATCATTTTATGCCATCCCGACTGCCCTCCAAAGTG
>JBGOZZ010000293.1:0-2802 GCA_041480465.1 Methanoregula sp.
CGGATGCGGCTGCGAACGCAGTGATTGAGCTGATCCCGGGTTCAGTTGAGAATTCTATGGCGGGATATTTTTCTGATAAGATTGCGCACAATCGTGAGAAGGTGGAAAAAAAATTCGGATCGCCCAGAATCCCAAAAACGGCAAGACCACGCTGTGCTTCAGGTGCAATCTTCTCTGCATTCTCTTCCAGGCATCTCCGGATTTCTGATTCATTATCTGTCATCGGAAAGTTGAGCACCACTGCATCACGATACGGGGCGACAAGATCCCGTGCAATGCGCCCCGGTACAAATACAGCGTCAGCCTCCCTGAGCAGACGTACCGCCCGGAGAGTGAGAAGTTCGGGGTTTCCCGGTCCCAGTCCCAGACCGATCAGCATGCAGTCCCCTTCCCGACAATCACAAAGACAGGATCGATCGGCTTGAACATAATGCTTCCCGCAATCTCATGGGATCGTGCAACCTGGACCTGTACAACTTCACTAAATATACCGAGCTGCTGCATGGTTGAAACCGTCTGGGCTAGCGTGTTTATAAGAACGGCATTTACCACAATGGTTCGCTTCACCTTTTTTGCAAGCACCGGAAGAATCTGAACGATGTGTTGCGTTCCACCCACGAAAGCACAGTCATAAGTCCGGTCGGTCGTAAGAAAATCAATGGCATCTGAACAGTAAAATTCGACAGTATGGATACCGGCCTTTTCTGCAGCGGCCCGTGCAATGGTAATCGCCTCAGGTCTTTTATCGATAGAATATACTTTTTTTGCTGTGCGTGCAGCGGCGATCGAGACTTTACCTGTTCCACAGCCAATCTCAAGCAGGGTATCGGTGCTGCGGAGTCCCAGCTTGAAAAGGGAGACTGCCATAATCTCATCCTGGGTCGGACCACCGGCAAGTGTTGTCCCGGACATCTTCTCAATTTTTGTTGTGTTAATGTATCAATGCTTGTAAAATAACTCATTGCTGGAGAAGACCTCTTCCAGAATCAATTGAAAATCCGGGTTGCATAGTACCTTGATCAGCACTTATCTAAAAAGGGAGAAATATCAGAACACATCCATCAGATAGTCGCTGTGTCGTTTTCTCTCGTAAAAGACGATCGCGAATGGCGAGAATAATCAGCCCGGTGAAAATTATGGTATTTTTCTGTATCAGGTCTGCCACCAACAGGATCATACCCACGAACGTGCTTATCGCTGGACATTTCGGTTATCGTTGAGAAACAGACATCGTATGAAAAACGGAGATGATTTTAATTTTTTATTATTCAATCGGGACTCGTCCCTTATGGCGGATCTTGAGGCATTTTTGCTGTAATGTAATAGGCATGAACAGCCAGCAGGATATAGAAGTGCAGGAGCGCCTCGTACGAAAATTCTTTAAAGTATTGCCATAAAAAGACCGTTGAGAAGATGTCGATTTCGTAGATCATGACACCCCACCATTTTGCAAGGTACGCGTACCCGAGACCCGGAAGGATAAAATTTAAAAATGCCGCGATCAGGGGATTTTTCTTCTTTTGGGGGCGGTTGGAGAGACCACGGGGAAGATGCATCAGCTTTATGCCGCTTTTTTCTGAAGCAAGCACGGTTTTCCACCGCACCTCACTGTCTTCATCAGCCAGGGATTGCATCAGCACGGGAATGGCCCGGGTGCTCTTGAGCTCGCCAAGGATCTCGACCGCTTTGATACGGACACTGCTGTGCCGGTCATGAAGGATATTTGTCAGGGCGGGAATGGCTGAATCCCCCATCGATCCGACCTCCTTCCATGCCTGCTTTCCCACAAAAAAGAATGCCTTTTCCTCATCACTGGGTGGCGTCCAGCCGAGCATTTCAAGAGAAAAGGCGGCACCGTACCTCACATATTTGTCATAGTCGCGCAGGCAGATGACGAGCGGTTCAATCGCCCGTTTGTCACCTATCTCGCCAAGGGCAATTGCGGCTCCCCACCGCACCTCGCTGTTCTCATCTTTCAGTGTCTCGATCAGCACCGGGACCGGCTGGGGATCCCGGATCTCGGAAAGAGCCTTGATGATCACGAGGCGATCATCCTTATCTTTCTTTTTTAACTCCCGGATCAGCACATCCATTGCCGCAGGGCCGAGACTGCCCAGTACCTTTGCCACCTCGGACTGGGTAGTCAGGTCATTTGAATGGAGTGCCCTGATCAGGCCTGAAATGTCTTTTGCTGCGGTTAATTTTTCAATATCCGCCGTTTTCTGATTGGGAAGGTCAATCATACATTCATCCAGCGAGAGCCGCCTCCCTTTTTACCATAAAGTAGGTCTGTACTGCAAATATTGCCGTAATCGGAGCCAAGATTATAACCGATACCTTCAGTCCAAGCAGGAGCTGGCTGATGATGAACATGAGCAGGAAAATCTCGAGGATCACAAGACCCCACCATTTCCCCAGGTAATCATATCCGCAACCCAAAAAGAAAAGATTCAGGAGGGCTGCGCCGATTGCACTGGGTCCGGTCCGCAGCCGTTTTGAGATCTCCAGGGGCAGATCGCTGGCCGGTACCCCGCATCGTTTGGATGAGAGCACCCCGCACCAACGAACATTCTCATCCGGGTCCCGCAATATCCGTTCACAGGATCGTTCCGCTGTAATACCCCCGACAGAGCCAAGGATCTCAACAATCTGAGCCCGTATTGCGGGGTGCTGATCCTTAAGCATCTCGGTTAAAGGCATGGTTGCGGATCTCCCCAGTTTTTTTATTGCATCCCAGTCCTCCAGAGCCAGGTAATAATATGCCCGATCCTCGTCTGTTTGCGGTGACCATCCGAGCTGATA
>JBGOZZ010000294.1:0-2791 GCA_041480465.1 Methanoregula sp.
CGGTGCCTGGTTAGCACCTTTCGTCCCGAACGGCGGGTTGGTCAGCACGATATCGAAGCGCCGGCTGTCCGGGTTCTCGTAGATAGAGTCGCCGAACCTGATCGAGGGTTCGACATTGTGCAGGAACAGGTTCATCAGGGCAAGCCTTCGCGGGCGGGCTACCAGTTCCTGCCCGAAGTAGGTGCCCTTCTTCACGCGGAGGGCCACGTCACGGTCAAGCGCCCCGCCTTTCGACTGTTCCAGCAGCCACTCGTACGAGCAGACAAGAAACCCGCCGGTACCGCACGCGGGATCGCAGATCGTCAGGTCAGATCTCTTCCGGGGATCGGGCTTCATGCACCGGACAATTGACTGGATCAGGATACGTGGCGTGAAGTACTGCCCGGCACCCTTCTTCCCTTCGCTTGCCGCCTTCTCCAAAAGCCCCTCGAACGCCTCCCCTTTCACATCGATGTTGAGCTCTGTCCACTCCGTCTCATCGATCAGGCCGATAAGGCGCTTTAAGTTCACCGGGTTCGTGAACCGCGAGAGAGCACCGGCAAAAATGTCGCCGAGCAGCCCTTTCTGTGTCCCGAGTTTCCGCAGTACATCGACATAGTGATCCGTCAGGTCCGTCCCGGACTTGGACACAAGCGTCTTCCAGTCGCAGCCGTCGGGAAGTACAACTTTTCGCTCGTTTGCCATCTTGATGAAGAGGAGGTAGGTGATCTGCTCGATATAATCCCCGTAATCGATCCCGTCGTGCCGGAGCGTGTGGCAGAATCCCCATAATTTCTGGACAATATCACTCATGCTGCAATAGCCTCATTCCATTGCTGGATCAGCACTGGCAACTCCCCATTGAAAACCCGGTTCGCCCTTCCCCACCCGCCTTCGTTGGCAAAGATCGGAATGATGTCGAAGTCGTCCTTACTGATTGAGAGGTTCGCAATTAAATGTTCACGGATTTTATCCAGCCATTGCTGCTGATCCGCAGTCAGCGAGGATGAAAGGGCCATCCGGTCTAATACCCGGTGGATCCGCTCCTCGGCGGTATAGAGCGGCTCCTCCTCGCGGGCTGCGTGCTTCACCATCGAGATGATATCCACGAGTGCCTTGTGGTACCGCACCTTGTGGGCCTGCTGGAGGTTATCGACCGTAAAGCGGAACCGGGTAGCAGCCAGTTTCTTCTTCAGCTCGGACAGGGCATCCGTTCCCCAGTCTCTCGGCCGGTCCAGTAGGATACGGATCGCCTCGATGTGCTCCGGGTTCTCCTTCACGAACGTGGAGAATGCGGAAAGGTAATCCTCCGGCTTGTACTGGTTTCCTGCCGAATCCCGGAAGATATACCGTGAAGTGACGGTATCCACATTCTCAATCGCAACCAGCATCGAACGCTCGGGCCGGGGATAGTGGAGGAGCAGGTCCTGGAACTCCGGGTTCCGGAGGAGCGTCATCGTTCCCGTGAAATCCTGGCGGAGAGCTGCCTGCAGCCCGGCAGCATAATGCTTCAGGTCGCCGGAAGGAACATACGCAGCAAACATATCACGGGCTGTACCGCTCATCTCCTTATCGATCCGCTGGAGCCTTCGTACCAGAACCCGGGCATTATACTCCCGGTCCCGGTTGTCCCAGATATCCTTGATCACCTGAGTGATCGACCGGGTCTCCTTCTCGGGAGGCTCAGCGGTGATGCCGGTCGCCTGTCGGAAGTATTCCAGCAGCGTCCCGCTAAAACAGTCGAAGACCACGAAGTGGGACTTGTCCGGGCATCTCTCACCCTTACGGGTCCCCCGGCCCAGCATCTGTTCAAAGAGGATACGGGACTTCACCGGCCGTAAAAACACAATAAATTCCAGGTCAGGAATATCTACGCCGGTTGAGAGCATATCCACCGTCACTACAACCGCAGGCATCGGCCGGTTGCGGAACTCGCGGATATGCTGGAGCGGCCGGTCCACCTTGCCGGTGATCTTCTGGACAAACGAATCCCCTTTCCCGAATACATCCCGGGCAAGATCCACCAGCTGGTCCGCATGGGAGGTATGGGGCAGGTCATTCACGGCAAAGATCAGGGTCTTGGGGAACCGGCCGAACTGCTGTTCATGCTCCTCTGCGTACTTCCGGATCTCGGAAAGGATCTTCCGGTTGGAATCCGGCGAGGTAATTTTCCGCTCGACATCATCAGTATCGAACTGGCGTTCATCCTCCAGATTGTCAAATGACTGTGCCCCCGTTCTGGTATCAATCACCCCAACCTGCTCTCCCGGTTGCAGGAAGATCCCGTTCATCCGCACGTTCGAGTTCAGTGCAACCGCATCGTAATCGACCAGGAACCCTTCCCGCACAGCCTGGGTATAATCGTACCGGTACACGATCTCCAGGAAATAGGCCATCGTATGCGCCGCCGGGGTAGCGGTAAGGCCAATCTTGATCGCATCGAAATGCTCCAATGTTTTACGCCATACTGACTGTTCTGCTGCAGTATATCCCCGGTGGCATTCATCTGCAACGATGAGATCAAACGCATGGATCGGGATCTCCATCTGCTCAGCATCCTCATCGATGGGCTCATCCTCGCCACCAAATACGGCGTTGCGCCCGAAAAGGTTGATTGTCATCCGCTGGATAGTACAGATATACACAAACGCATGGCCGGGTTGGGGCTCCAGCAGGTACGAGGAGGGAAGCACCGTGGGATCAAACTTCTCCTCTTCACCGAAATCCTCGCGGAAGAACCGCTGGCTGTAGACTTCATATGCCCGGTCGAACTTCAGCCCCGGCTGTGCTTCAAAAGACGCGAATGCCTTCA
>JBGOZZ010000295.1:0-2788 GCA_041480465.1 Methanoregula sp.
ATCTTCCGGTCTTCCCTGCCGTGACGATGATGCTGGTCGTATTATCTGCATAATCCTGCAGTTTTACGGAAATAGTATGCGTCCCTGCGGAAAGTCCGGAGATGGTTGCCGGGCTCACCCCTTTGAAGCCGTCATCAATGTAAATCTCAGCCCCCGGCGGATCTGAGGTTACCGCGAGCGAACCAGTACGTGCAGCTGTTGTTACAAGGATGGCATTAATCGCAGCTGTTTGTCCTGATCCGACCGAGACCACCTGGCTCCAGTCATCGTACCCCTGGAGCGAGAGAGACACTTCATGGTTACCCGGCAGTACATCTGGAATAACTAAGGGTGCTGTGCCTCTCTGCCTGCCATCAAGGTTTACGGTCGCCCCGGCAGGGTAAGAGGTGATGGCAATCGATCCAAACGAAAGAGATGGGCGGGTTGTTGGTTCCGTGACGCTCTTTGTGAGCGTCACACCGATTGTTGCCGGGGTCGAGGGTTCGGTAATGAAGTCCCTGGTATAGTCATCATACCCAGCCCTTGTAAGCAGGAGTGTATGACTGCCGGTTGCAGTATCCGTCAGCGTCACGGGAGTTATTCCCTTAACGACATTATCAATAAATACCGTAGCATCCGGGGGAGTTGAGGAGACAGAAAGTGTTCCTGCAGTAGCAGTAACCGTGATATAACTAAGTCTGTCTGCCCGGTTGACCATCCCCGTGCATGAATCACGCGCTTCAAGAGACACAGAATAGGTTCCCGGTGTCATGTAAGTGTGTTCTGGATTCTCTGCCGGGGATGTTCCGCCATCACCAAATCTCCATGCATAGGCGTCCGCATCACTCGATGTACTGGTGAACCGGACTTTAAGAGGGGCAAAACCGGAAACCGGGGTGCCAGTGAAACCTGCCATTGGGCGAGAGGGGTCACAGCCAGGGTTCACCGGCGTATAATTTTCCGGAGCAGGGATATTCAGTCCATAGGTGGCCTGTCGCCACAGGTCGCATTGCGTGCCGGCCATATATTTCAGGGTAAATTGTCCCGGGGCAGTGTAGGTATGAGTAACCCCGTCAACCGTGCCGTAGTAGGGAGGTGAGCCGTCTCCGAAATCCAGATAATACTGGGTCGGAAAATCCCCGCCGGGTGATGGGATAGCAGGGATGATGAATCCCTGCGTACAGGGTAAAACCTGAGGGGAGCGGTCGCACCCGCCACTGAAGAGGATAAAAGACTGGCTGTTGGGCGGCCCGTCACATACTGCAGCGGTCACCGGCGTGATGCACCCTGCCACCATAACGATTACACACCCTGCTATGATCAGAAAATGTCCAGGTATTTTTTTCATTCCCACCATGTTGTTTCAACCCCCAGGCACAGCCGCCTGTTCAATTGTTAACAACTGAAGAAGAGATTAATCGCTCCCTTGTAAAAACACCAGCTGTCCACCGTCCCGTTCAACGTGAACATGTGACCCTGGGACAGGTGACCATCGGAAATATCCTGATATTCATGGAACAACATCAATAAAGTGTTCGCACCCGAATCTCATTCAGGTATAACAAGGGACTGGAATACCTTTCTATCCCCATCCGGGATGAACGCCGCCGCCCCCGAAAGGACGCCCCCGCGGCGGATCAGTCAACGGTTTGGTGAATTTACCAAAAACTCTTAAAACATTCATGGACCCGCCGTGCCTCGAAGAGGCCCAGAGGCGGGTGAACTTCCTGAATAGAGTACAATCGAAATCTGATAATTCGTATTTTGGATTTAGTGTCTTATAATTAGTGATGGTCCCGGAGAGGCCCGGTTGCTCTGTAAAAAGACCTGCAGATAAACCTTCTTTTTATAGAATAACTGCCAGATCCAGAGGTACCACATGAACATGCATTCCGGAGGATGCGTATATGAGCACATTTATTCAGGTCGCAGCAGTATCTGACCTTAAAAACGGCAGCATGAAAAAGATCCGTCTCGAAGGCAGGGATCTCCTGCTTGCCAGGGTCAGGGACAGGTACTACTGCACGGATGCATACTGTCCTCATCTCGGCGGGGATCTTTCAGAAGGCACCCTTGCCGGCACAATCCTGACCTGCCCGCTGCACCATTCACAATTTGATATCTCTGACGGGCATATCCTGCGGTGGACGGATCTTACCGGTAGTATACTAACCGCGGCAAAGAACCTGAGACCGCCACGACCGCTCGGGACTTACCCGGTAAAAACCGAGGATAATGCTGTCTTTGTCAAACAATAATGCATCAGGTGGGCGCGGGAGGGAGTATACCGGCAGTGATGACTTTTCTCCATTTTTTTAGTAATCCCGGAGAAACTCAAATTGCGAATAAAAGGGTGGATTATCTCTTCCAGACATCCATGCTCATCATGTTCTGCCCGTGATACACGATCTCCGCGGCAATAAATTTCAGGACTACAAAATCCGGATTATCCACCGATTTGAAGTACTGTTCAAACATCGGGTTCCAGTACTTCTTTTTCGTTACCAGGTCTTCATGAATTTCTGCCTTTGCCTGGATCTCAACATACGGATCGGAGAGCTCTTTACCCGACCAGATGGCGATAGCAGTGCTGGGATTCTTACTGAGCTGTTGGACTTTTTTCGAACTCTTCATGGTGCCCCCGACAAAGGTCATGTCCGGGAATCCATTGAGCACCATAAATCGTACGGCAGGTAAACGTCCGGCAAGAGTAGCTACGGCAGCCGGGTGGGGGCCTCCCACAACTTCAAGGATCTTCTCTTTGAGTGCCATGGTGAGGTATTGTAGAGATGATCATTTTAAAAGTAAT
>JBGOZZ010000296.1:0-2779 GCA_041480465.1 Methanoregula sp.
CATGTTTCCGCCTTCCGCCTTCCTGCTTCTCACCTAAGCCCCAGGTGTACTCGACAGTGGTGAAGATGATACCCCGAGAGCCGATATTTCCCATTAATAACCGGGGGCTGTATGCAGATGTGGTCCGGGCACTCTTCTCCCACCGCCGCAAGACTGTACGGAACTGCCTGAAAGGGTCGGTCGGCAGCATGCTCGAACGGGCATGGGTGGACCGGGTTATCGCTGCCCTGCCGGAGGAGATCCTCAGGAGCCGGCCCGAGGAACTGTATTTAGAGGATTTTGCGACGATCAGCAATATCCAGTGACAGGTAGTGGTACTGCGAGAGCATCATGGATCGTGTATGAAGTGGAAAGGATGGGAACGCGTCCCGCTCCGTATAGCGGGTAATGCGGGCAATACCGCGGCGAAGGAGGTGATGGCAATCGCCCCGCTCATCATCTCGGCCAGCCGGTCGACTGACATCCCGGCGTTTTACGGTGACTGGTTCATGGCGCGTCTTGCGGCTGGCTACCTGCAATGGAAGAGCCCGTTTGGTGGCCCCCCAGTCTACATCTCTCTCTCAAAAGCACGGGTGTTTATTTTCTGGTCAAAGAATCCGGCGCCTTTTTTCCACCATCTTGACACTCTCGACCAGTTGGGATACCGGTACTGCTTCCTTTTCACCCTGAACGATTACGATGACGAGGGACTCGAGCCCGGCGTTCCGCGGGTTGAGGAACGCATTGAAGCCTTTATCCGGCTGTCCCGGAAGATCGGCAAAGGTCGTGTTACCTGGAGGTTTGATCCGCTGGTTCTTTCCGACAGGATAACGGTTGCGGATCTGCTGGAAAAAATTCAAAGTATAGGAGATCGGATACACCTGTGTACCGAACGACTCGTCTTCAGCTTTGTGGATATTGCAAAGTACTCAAAAGTCCGCAGGAACCTGCAGCGGCAAGGTTTTTTTGGGATCCGGGAATTTTGTGATGACGAGATCACGGAATTTTGTGAGGGGCTTGCCATACTCAACAGGAGATGGGGTCTTACCATCACGGCCTGCGGGGAGCGGCGTAATCTTTCGAAATATGGAATCGGCAAAGGACAGTGCATCAGCTTCGATATTATGACACAGGAATTCCGGGACGACCGGAAACTCATGGAATTTCTGCATCATTCAGGCCAGCAATCCCTTTCCGGTTCCACAACAGCTGCAGATCCTTCACGACGGCTGAAGGACCCGGGCCAGCGGAACGCCTGCCGCTGCATTGTCTCCAAGGATATCGGGCAATACTCGACCTGTATGCACCTGTGCGCCTATTGTTATGCAAACACATCACCTGCCGATGTCAACCGGCGCTATGTACGGTATTGTGCGGATGCAGAATCCGGGATCTTCCACGACGCAATCACTGAATAAAAAAGGCCACAGGAGATCAGAACTCCCTCATAATCCTTATTGCACAAAACTCGCCACACATGGTGCACTCCGCATCGCCATCAGATAAATCCCGTGCCCGTTGTGGATCCATGGAGCAGCGGATCTGCCCCTCCCGGTCAAGGGCTGCCCGCAGCTTTGCTATCTTTCTGTCCTCTGCTTCCCTGCCGTACTTCACCGTGTCCCCAATGTGCGCCGCAATCCTGAATGCAATCAACCCTTCTTTTACTGAATCCGGGCTGGGAAGGCCCAGGTGTTCGGCGGGAGTGATGTAGCAGAGGTAATCCGCACCGGCGGCACTTGCAACACTGGCCCCTGCAGCTCCTGCGATATGATCGTAACCAACTGCAACATCTGTGGGCAGTGGGCCGGCAACAAAGAGCGGGAATGGTGACTGTTTCTTGTAATACTTCACCATCGGTGCGATTCGATCCATGCGGATATGACCCCCGGCTCCTTCAATGATCACCTGAACACCTGCTGAACGGGCCTGGTGTGCGAGCTGTACATTCTGCCGGATCTCGGCCAGCTGCATACGATCACGGCGATCATGGATGCACCCGCTCCGGGCAGTATTGCCCAGCGAGAGTACGATGTCATGCTGCCTGCAGATGGAGAGCACATCATCGAAATGCTCTATAAAGGGATTTTCGCACTGGTTCATGAGCATGAACGCGCTGGTAATAGATCCGCCTTTGGATACTATCCCAAGGAGCCGTTTTTTCCTGTGGAGCTCATCGAGCATCGTATGATTCACGCAATGGATGACCATAGAGCTGATACCCTGCCCTGCCTGCATCCTGAGCGTTGCGATGATGTCATCAGAAATCATCTTATTAAGACCGTGCTCTGCTACTGCCTGGTAAACGGGAACGGTGGTGACAGGGAGTGTGGTATGGGAAAAAATCTCCTTTCTTATTGCGTTAATATCCCCACCCATCGAAAGATCGCTTATGGTGTCGGCACCGAATGTCTCGGCAATTCTGGCCTTTTGAATTTCTTCATCGACACATACCTTTGTAGAGGACGTACCGAGATTGACATTGACTTTCGTGGAAAGGCCTTTTCCTATCCCACAACAGCACTTCCTTCGCCGCATGATCACAGCGCTTCCAGCAGCTATTCTTTCGCAGAGTTCATGAGGATCTATGCTTTCTGACCGGGCGATGTCCTGCATCTGCGCTGTGATCGTCCCTTTCTGTGCTTGCTCCACCTGTGTATGCATATGTCGTTCAGCTCGCGGGAGGCTCCCAATAATCATGGGCGCTTTTCGGATAATAGTGATGACATTCGCTGCTTAAACTGCCGGTGAGTTTATACCAAAGGCCATATCAAGCAGGATTTCATAAGATTTGAATGAAGAA
>JBGOZZ010000297.1:0-2776 GCA_041480465.1 Methanoregula sp.
AAGGTCGTGATGGTACGGTGTCCGGTATTTGTCCGGGATGCAGTTGAGATCATGGAAAAACTGGTCTGAAATCCTTTTTGTATTCCACAACATCCTTTGTGTTACTGGAATGCCAAATACAGGAAATAAATCCCGATGAGGATGATCATGACACCAATAATTTTGTCGAATACCTCCCCGCTCACCCGTGCCGAATCCTTGATTTTTTTACCAAGCGTTCCTCCTACCGAGCTGATGACGATGAGCGGGATGGAGAGCCCGACAGCGTAAATCAGCATGGTAATGAATCCCTGGAATGGTGTCTGGTAGAGAGCAATATATGTCAGGACAATGAGGAGCATCGGAGCCCCTCTCCCCACGGTGATTGCTCCAAACGAGAGCCCCAGCAGGAATGCTCCCGTTATCGTATAAGACATTGGTACTTTGAAGAAATTGAAAATACGTCGTATCGGCGGCTTGTAAAGCAGGAGAAGTTGCAAACCCATCAGGATCATAAGCACTCCCCCGATAGCCCATGCAATGGTGCTGTTGAGGAATAAAAGGTATTTTCCGATAAATCCTGCAATCACGCCGAGCGGCAGGAGTACGAGTATCGTACCGAAACAGAACGATATGGTCAGTTTAAGAATATTGGTTAAAGAAAGTTGTGTATTTCCGCTCGTCAGGTATCCTATCAATCCGAGGCATAGGACGCTGTTACAGGGACAAATACCGGCAATCAGGCCGAAGATGAAAATGCCGAGGATTGAAGGATCGAAGGTTGCGATCCGTTACCGTATTACTGAAACAATAAAATAAATTTGTTATTCCTCCTTTAGGTCCACCATTTTAAATATTGCACGGTTTTTTTTGTCACAAATCATTGAATCCGGTTGATATCGTACCCTCCGGTCGGGTAAGCCCATGCGATTTCCTGCAGGTCTGCGAGTGTTGCGCCGGTCCTGATAGCGAGAGCAAAGACGTTGATCATCTCATCGGCGTTGTATCCAAGGAGGTGGGCTCCAATAATCCTGCCCGATTTTCCTTCTGTGAGAATGTTATAGCCGGACCTGGTCATGCCAACGCGCCGGATCGAGTACCAGTCAGGAGTCTCTTTTTTGTGAACGACCGCAGTCATACCTCGTTTCGAGACCTGGTCCTCCCGCAGCCCGACCGACGCGAGCAATGGCGATACGAATACGACACTCGGGACAGTCGTGTAGGTGGGTTCAACTTTATTCCCCTGGATCATGTTCCTTGCAGCAGCACGCCCCTCCATTGTAGCCACAGGTGAGAGGGGTTTTCCTCTCGCGTTTGCATCGCCAGCTACGTAAACGGATGGATTCGAAATGCTCTGGAGATACTTGTTAATCGCTATCCCCCGCTCATCTACGGAAATCCCGCCAGCGTTGAGATCAAGACCCGCTATATTCGGCACTCGTCCGGCGCCATGCACGACCATATCAGTCTCGAAGACCTTCTCCCCGACCTTCCCTGCATGGACATGGAATTCATCAGTGCTTTTCTCTACTGAGGCGACAGGAATATCAGTGAGAATCTCGATCCCCGACGTCCTCAGAGTCTGCATGAGGATATCGACAAGGAACGGGTCAAACTCCTTCAAAACCATCCCGCTGCGATGAAGGATCGTCACTTTGGCGCCTGCTTTCGCGGCCACGTGTGCCAGCTCGAATGAGATGATGCCTCCCCCGATGAAGAGGATCCGTTCCGGTAAAGACTCCATTGCGAGGAAGTCATCGCTTGTGCTCACGAACTCCTCTCCGGGAATCCCAAGCTTCCTCGGAACCGCCCCGGTCGCGATCCCAATGTACTGGGTGCTCAACGTCTTATCCCCGATCTGGAGCGTGTTCCTCCCAAGAAAACGGGCATGACCGTGGAAGGTGTCGATTCCCTCCTTTGCGAATGTTTCTTTCCTTGTTGTGGGGACCGGGTCGGTGAATGTCCGCTTGAATCGGATCAGATCCGGCCACACGATGTGAAGGTCACCGGCGATCCCGTTATGCTTCATGGCATGTGCCCTTTCGATTACTTCCGCCGCCCCGATGAGCACCTTCTTCGGGATACACCCCTTCACCGCACAGGTCCCGCCATAGGGCAGTTCGTCTGTAATCGCGACCTTCCACCCTGCGTGCCGTGCCTTGAGTGACATCGCCATGCCGGCGTTACCAGTGCCGATTACGATGAGGTCATAATCTCTTTTTGTTTCAACCCCGGTCTCAATAATACGTCATTCCTCCCTGGATCAACTATTAATCTGGCTAATAGGGATACTGACATAAATAATTGTCTCAGTCAGGCAGAGAAAGCGAAAAACAAAATTTGAGGATATCTTTCTTTAAATTTGTGCAATAAGGCAGATTTCAAAGAATATTTTGCCTTACCCCACTTCATCCATCCAAAAAAAATAGTTATAACACTACCTCCATTATACTTCATTGGAGGTATCACTCATGGATAAGTTCTACACACTTCGGGAACTGCCCTACAATTACAAGGCACTTGCACCGTACATCTCGGAAGACCAGCTGACCCTTCATTACACAAAGCATCACCAGGCTTACGTGACCGGGGCAAACGCTATCTTAGAGAAATTCGACAAGGCGCGGAAGGATAAGACTGATTTCGATATCAAAGCGACCGCAAAGGAACTGTCTTTTCACCTCGGAGGAATCAGGCTCCACACCCTTTTCTGGCAGAACCTGGCCCCGGCAGGGAAAGGTGGAGGCGGACTCCCCAAAGGTGATCTGGCGAAAGCAATTGATGCGGAGTATGGTGA
>JBGOZZ010000298.1:0-2759 GCA_041480465.1 Methanoregula sp.
AACCCGCAGGAGGGCGATTCCGCGGGTATTGGTGTGACTGTTGGCGATACCGGGGGAACTACCCCTCCCTGCGGGAGAGATGTGCAACCTGCGATTAGCAAGACGAGTATTGCCATACATAGTGCTGATATAATAAACGAGGTTTTCATCGGAGAGTCACCTTTGCTCAATACAACAGATACCCGTGATGATATTTATGGGTTTATCTGGGGATAATTGAATTTTTTTTATTATTTTTTATTATTACCTGCAATTTTTTTAACGTCATACCCTGTCGAAGATAACTGTAACCATCAGAACCTGAAGACGAATGAATCCCTAGGTTTTCACTTCAAGGTCCATCTCGATTCCTCCCGTCGTACCAAGCACGATGTTATATATGATCGCTACAACTGCTCCACCGGTAAACCCGGCAACTCCTCCAACGATCACCATTATCACAAGTCCGATTAGTCCAGCACCGATTCCAGGAACCGGGGTACCTAGTACGGATCCCATTCCGCCCAGACCGATGGCAAGAACGATTCCAACGATGAAGCCCCAGCCCAGTCCAAAGACTGCGAAGAACTTCCCGACACTGGCGACACCAAATTGTTTAATCGTGTATGTTGCAACTCCCATGGCGGTTATACCCCCTGGCAGATAACGAAAGAGAGTAGTATTCCGGACAGATAAACGATCCGGATCCCGTGGAAATGAAGAGAACCAACCTTTGCAACCCTCTGGAAAGACGTACCACCGCTCTAATTTCCGCAACTGACCGGGATATACGATTCTACAAGGATGATCTCACAGCCGGCAGGGTACGTATCGTTTCTCACCGTACTTGTGTCGGCAATGTACAATTTGCCCGGAGATGTGCCCCGGATGTTCACCAGTCTGCCTTTGATTATCAGGCAGTTGTCGACCTGCGCCTTCTTAACGGCGCTCTCGAGCGCAGGATCCAGGAAGGCAAGGTGGCTGTTGCTGATGTGTTCATCGATGTACTCTTCAGTGAGACCGGTATATGCCGGAACATCGTAGCTGTATTCAAGCGTGTGGTACCCCATCGTGATTTTGAAATACGACAGGATACCTGGCTTGAGGAGGTCGCCGTTCACAACCGCGAGATCGAGCGGGATGATGCCGTCCGGCATCGTGGGCGGGTACTCGTGCCTCCCGACGACCTTGCCGGCGAGGGTATAGGTATAGGACGAAGGGAAGGCGAACCGCCAGTCGCCTACGTTTTTTGTAAACTGCTGAGGCGGAGAGAGCTGGTCCTGGTAGAAGCCCCCGTTACCATCAGGCAGCCCGGAGGGCTGATGCGTACCTGCACCAGAGATGAACCAGAAGATCAGAAATCCGATGATAAGGAACGGGACGATGATGACAGTCCATTCCAGCATGGTACGAAGGCGGCTCATTTGGTAAAACCCGGTAAAAGTACGAGAGAAGAATCTGCTCCTGATAGTGTATTCCCCGATTCCTCAAATAGTAACGCATTAGACAGAACCGGTCTTCCCGAGGCCTGATCCAGGCATCATACCGGTCCGGGATCCGATCTCTGGAGAATATTCGGGCACGTTATCCGGCCCGGTCCCCGGCGTGCGGGATATGCAAAAAGAATTCATCTGATGCAAGACCATATATCCTGTTCAGACATGGAACGTGGTAAAATGCACCCCGCTGACGTCGATGCAATGGAGAGGAATGTCCGGACATTCCTGCCTGGGGTCATCGGGGATCTCAAAGAACTCATCGCGGTGCCATCAGTGGCATTCCCGGGGTATCCTTCGGAACCGGTGCACCGGATGGCGGCGGCAACGGCAGACCTCCTGAGACGCTACGGTCTGTCAAATGCCCGACTGCTCGAAATTCCCGGGGGTTATCCTGCCGTAACCGGCGATATCCCGGCCCCGCCGGGCGGACCAACGGTACTGCTCTATGCCCATTACGATGTCCAGCCTGCAAGGAGGGAAGACGGCTGGGAGACCGACCCATGGACACCCGTTATCAGAGACGGGCGCCTCTATGGGCGGGGTGCAGCCGACAACAAGTCGGGAATTGCCACCATCGCCGCGACTATCAGGGCTCTTTCCGGAAGATACCCGGTCGGCATCACCGTAATTATCGAGGGCGAGGAGGAGACGGCAAGCCACCTCGTGGCATTTGCCGAAGCCCATCCGGAACTGTTCCTGTGCGATCTGTTCATCATTACTGATATGGGAAAGATGGTCCCAGGTGAACCGGTCCTGAGCACCACTCTGCGGGGTGAGGTTTCCTGTGTTGTTACCGTCAGGACTCTTGACCATGCCGTCCATTCGGGTGAATTCGGCGGCCCGGCACCCGATGCTTTAGTCACGCTTATCAGGATACTTGCCACCCTTCATGACGAGCATGGCGATGTCGCCGTTGCCGGCCTCCATTCCTACCCCTGGTCCGGGGCAGAGTTTTCCGAAGACCTGTACCGGCGGCTCTCCGGCCTGATCGATGGCGTGGATACGATCGGCACAGGCACCATCAGCTCCCGGCTCTGGTCTAAACCATCCGTCACGGTCATCGGGATCGATGCACCTGCTGTCCGGGACGCTTCAAACATCCTCATCCCTCAGGCACGTGCCAGGATCAGCCTGCGCATTGCGCCGGGAGCGGACCCGCAGCACGAGCTCCGGCTCCTTGCAGACCACCTCAAGGCTCATGCCCCCTGGAATGTGAAGGTGGAGTTCAGCGAGTTCCATGCATCACCCGGTTTCATCTGCCCCAGCGGCGGGCAGGGCTAT
>JBGOZZ010000299.1:0-2744 GCA_041480465.1 Methanoregula sp.
CTGCTCTATCTCGAATTTCCGGAAGTGGGTCGCTTCAATCTGTATCTGGCCACCTGTGACGGCAACCACGCGGTACTTCGGTGACTCAACTCCTTCGCCTACTTTCTGGCGTTCACGTACGTAAATTTTCATTTTCATACCTCCCACGATACTCAGTCCCTCATCATATAATTTTTTTCCAAGAGGGAATAATCAGTGTCTGATATACCAACTGGTTTACAATATCTTATAACTTCGTTTCGCGATAAAAATGGTGTTGTGACCATCATGGAAAAGCGTTTTGAGATGCGTAGCGGATTGCAGGGAGAAACACTCGTCAGGAAAGGATTGCACAGGAAGCGGGTGAACGGAGAGCAGATACGTATCACGCCTGATCTGAATGTTATTAAAATAGGTGGGCACGCCGCGATTGACTATGGTCGCGAGGTGATGTACCCTCTTGTCGAAGAGATTGGAAACATTTCAAAAGAACACCAGATGCTGATTGTGACCGGTGGTGGTGGCCGCGTGCGGCATATCATGGATGTCGGGATGGATCTTGGTATGCCGACCGGCGTACTTGCCGAACTTTCCGCAAAGATATCCGAACAGAACGCGATCATGGTCTCAATTCTCCTCTCAAAATATAACGGGATCAGAATCCACACCGGTGATCTCCTTGAACTTCCCAGCCTTCTCAAGCTCGGGATGCTTCCGGTGATGCACGGGACCCCCCCGTACGGGCTTTATGAACATCCTGCCAAATCCGGATCAATCCCCCCGCATCGCACTGACACCGGTGCGTTCCTGATTGCCGAAGTCATGGGAGCAAAGAACTGCATCATTGGCAAAAATGTCAATGGGCTGTATATGCAGGATCCTGCAACACATCCTGATGCTGAATTTGTCAAAGAGATTACCGCTTCCGAACTGCTTGAGATGAACCTTGAGAACATGGTAATTGAACCGATGGTCGTCGAGCTGTTGAAAGACGCGGCGCATATAAAAGAGGTAAAAATCATCAACTGCCATGTCAAGGGAAATATAGAAAAAGCTATCAAAGGAAAAAATGTCGGCACCATTATCCGGGCTGAATGATACAACTCCCCCGATTATTTTCTCGATGATTTTTTTAAAATGAAAAATTTCCCTGTAATGCAGATCAATCCGTACAAAATAAAAAATGGTTTTAGTCTGATTCATTCCTTTAACGTGGCAACGAACAGGAAGTATCAGGATTGGAGAAACCGTTCTTTTTTCAGACCGTAACCTTACTCTACCCATTGAATGGGTAATCTGATATATCATTTTACTTAATAAAACACTTTTGTTTTTAATTAACAATTAACAATTATAAAAAAATGTGTTTTCGTCAATAAAACCATAGTTTTTTATTGAATATAGGGTAACTATCACTGATCGAATATGGGAAGCAGCCAGGATATTATGCACAATTTTGCCAGGCAGGAGATCAACCGGTTTTTTTCCACGTACGACGGCTGGACAATTACCCCTCAGCCAGAAGCAGGAGGATATGACCGGGAATTTATTGCTGAACGAACTATTTCCGGAAATAAAGAATCCAAAAAAGTCCTTGTCTCGTTTGAAAAGTGCGTACCAAAAGAAAAAATAGAAGGAATGCGTTCCAGTGTAACCGGACCTTACGGGCAGATCCAGAAGAGTGATGTTCTTCTTCTCGTTCCACAGAATTCAGACACCTCATGCGTACCTCCTGATGTCAGGATATCGTTCATGAACTCATTTTCCTTTGATGGCGATGCCCTTGCATGGATGAAAAAACCTGTACAAAAATCTGAAGAAGAAAAAACGAAACTTAAGGCAGCAGCAAAATAATTACAATACTGTGAGCAGGGAATTATTTCCCTGCATTCTCTTTTGGGCATCCTGATAATTCCGCATGTCCAAATCCCGGTTCCAGGCAATTAATATGCAGGAACGACGAGATTGCATTTTTTCACCTGTCTTTAACTCTGATTCAAAGCTCAAACAGTTATCTCGTTTTTTGTCTTACACTTGACTGAAAATATATCAGATCTCGTATTTTCCCTGATAGACATACTATGAAAAGACTACCTTGGTATGCAGCTATGGTATTCCACTATCAACCGTACGAGTCTGCCATGCAAACTAGAATCTCTTCATACAGTTTCTGTAACCGTTCAAAAGTGAGTTCAAGAATGTTTTTCTGGACGCACCGGTTATTTTCCATAATCAATTTCCGGTTTTTATGCCTGTGTTGGACACTGATTAACTGTATATGTCGCATTGATAAATATTTTTGTTTGATATTTTTGAAAGTTATATAAAAAAAACATTATTAGTGTCCCTTGGAACAGCACCCACCGGATGCATGCACACAGCAGATGCCATTTATGAAAGAACGCCAGGTGATCGATACTGGCCAAAAATTTTAAAAAAATCCTGACGAAGACAGGCTGGATGAGGAAGCGGTTTCAGATACCGATATTCCTGCACCCAGATTATTTGCCATGAAAAAAAACGTTTCACAGGGTAAAGAAGTTATTTTAATATCTGGGTACCAGCCGCATGTCATGGATCAGTTATACCGTCTTCAAATCCACGTGAATATCGATGGTGCCTCCCGGTGCTGCGACTGTGCTGCCTTTGACAAGCGTGCCGTTCTTATAAATTTCAACCGCAAGCATATTTCCTGATCCGTCCTGCTTCTGGATCATTGCCTCTACAACACCGTCAATCGTTGGTATCTGGTAGAACTGCTCTCC
>JBGOZZ010000300.1:0-2742 GCA_041480465.1 Methanoregula sp.
CATATTTCAAGAAACCGCTCAAAAGAAAAGGGCGGCTTCATTCCGAAATGCAGCATAGGCAGGCTTGCAATCAAATAGGGATAAAAATCTGCCATCTTATTTCATTCCTTAATTGCTTCCTTGAGAATCTGGTTTAATTTCGGCTTAAGATATATGCCGATATATTCTGCCAGGGCTTTGTCGGTAAAATCAAAGCAGGATTTTCCGCTGTCAAAACTTATGGTAAAACCTCCTGAAATTTCTTCCGCAGGCTTCAAAATGATCTTTTTCTTCGTTTCTTCCCTGAGTTTATGCAAAAATTTTTTTTCCAGGGTTTCCAGGTCCTCCTTATTAAGGAAAACCGTAATGTCACTACTTTCCCCCGCACTATAGTTCCTGACCACTTCCGATAAGAGTTTGAATAGTGCCTCAGGGGTCAAGGCCTGCTGGACATCTGAAACCGCAATGCGCCCAAGCATGGCATCAATTTCTTTTCTTAAGGATAGAAGCAGATCCCTTCCCGCCTGAGCAAGCAGGGTTTTTCCTTTTTCGTCTTCACGGCGAACCCTGTCTTTCGCGGCAGCAATCATTTCCTTTGCCTCAAGCTTTGCCTGAGCAAGGATGTCATCGGCTCTTTGCTTTGCCGCAGCCTCTATATTTTGAGCCTTTTCCTCCGCGGCCTTGATTCCTTCCTGATTTATTTTTTCGATCAGGTCTCTAATCTCTTCTGCCATATAAAAACCCCTTGATTTTTATGGTATATCAGGAGGGCATAAACCATTTTTATGTGAGCTCACTGCCGTTTTGACGTACGTACATTAAGATTCGATTACTTGGTAGTAGGTGCCCTTCCTTTAAAACCATTGACTTCAAAATTTCTGATCAGAAGAACAGGATCGGCCAGACAATGCAGTGTTGATTTCCTGAATCAGTACTACCATGATATTCCAATCTACCTGATATGGATAATTTAAATTATAACAAAAAAGAGAGTAGGAACAACGGGGGGTAACGAAGATGTTTGGAAAGGTATTAGTCCCCACAGATTTTTCTGAACACGCAAAAAAAACAATTAAATGCCTGACCAGAATCCCCGGGCTACGGGAGATCGTCCTCCAGCATGTTGTCGATGCCACCCAGCACTCTAAGCACGGATGGACACACGAGGCACATATCGAGAATATCAGAATTCAGCTGGTGGAGGAGAGAAAATTCCTGGAAAGTCTTGGATTTATCGTCAAGGTGACCGTTGATGTCATCACAAGTGGCGATATCTCAACTGCAATTCTCAGGAAGGCCGATTGCGAGAACGTTTCGCACATTATCATCGGTTCCCGCGGGAGAGGACTTGTTAAGGGCCTCCTGCTTGGGAGCGTTTCGGCTGACATATTGCGCCATGGAAAGACGCATATTCTGATCATCCGGCACAGTCTTGCCGAAGAACTTGAGGGGGCTGTATTTAGCAGGTTCTGCCCCGGGATATTCTCCCATGTATTAGTTCCCACAGATTTTTCTGAACCTTCCCAAAAGGCGCTGTCATCAATAAAAGATATTGAAGGATTAGGCGAGGTACATTTACTTCATGTCGTGACGAAGGGGGAGACTCAAGATGAGATCGAGGCAAATGTCCAGGAGGCGACAAAGAAGCTGGAGAGAATCAAAACCGACCTTACTGGTGCAGGGCTTACAATAAAGATCCATATACGCCTGGGTCGACCACCTGACGAGATCATCAGCCTTGCAGACAGAGAGGATATCTCACTGATTCTTATGAGCTCGCACGGGAAAGGTTTATTGACGGAGCTTCTCGTCGGGAGTACCACGCTTGGTGTCGCCATTCACACTAACCGACCCCTTATGGTCATCAGGACTCCTGCCAAACAGCGGAATTAAGAGCGCGCACGGTCTTTTTTTTAGAAAGAGTTGTTCCATACAATAGTACCTTCCTTTTCCGGATTACCATAGGAAGGTCGCATGTCTCAATTGCTTCCCTGATTATAGCAATATGCTCCTTATCCGTATTGCCCTGCTTTGCCAGCCTAAGACCCGAAATATTGAGGATCCAAGATTTATTCTGGCATTTTATCCAAGAAAAACTATTTAATCAGAATCAAAAGATTAAGTTGAGGATGGGAGTATGCCGGATGTGACAAATGATGAGCGGGGGAGAAGAATTTTTCAGCTGCACAAGGAGCGGGCAGTCGAGACAGCAATAGAGAAGATCCGCCACAACCCGGGATCCAAGTGGTCTGCATTTTCACCGCAGGATATAAAAACGCTGACTTACATCCTTGGCGAGACGTGGGTCTCTGTGGGGAGACAAATCTGGGAACAGAGTTCCTTTACCCGCCTGACAAGAAAAGATCTGGAAGAGATCATCAGTATCGGAAACGATGTGAAAAGCAAGAAGTTGCGGGAGGAGACGGGGATCGATAAAATCTGCGGCATCCTCAAGAGATCCATCTGATGAGAGAAAAACAGGATCATTGACTCTGACAGCAATAACATTTTTATTCTTTTTTTCAATTTCAAAAAAATTTAAATTGACGTGATTCTTGTTTTAAGGATTGAAACGAACTGTAGCTGCCTTTAAATCTGTCATGCTTCAGGCACCTGATGCCTTCCCGTTCTCCATACTTGACACCTGCGGTTTTAATTCACCCGTATCAGGGAACAAAAAATGTCTGCTGTTTATGCCAAACCAAGATAGTGTGGAATAAAGAGAATACCAAAGAAGCACACCATCAGAACAAGACCGAGTGG
>JBGOZZ010000301.1:0-2741 GCA_041480465.1 Methanoregula sp.
CTTTGCATTGAAACTGACGATGACCAGGACGTTGACCTTGAAAAGATTATCTGGATATTGAAAGAATCGATGAGCGCTGGTATCTACGAATTACTCAAGCGGGGCGACGAAGGTGCGGTGGTCCTCGCCGCGCACAAGAACCCGCGTTTCGTGGAAGATTGTGTCCGCGAAATGGCAAAGAAAGTCCTCGCTGAATTTGAATACCTTGCCGGGGACTCGGTAATCATTATCAAGCAGACGAATGAAGAGAGCATTCACCAGCACGACGCATATGCCGAGCGGCGGGCAACTATCGCAGAATTGTTCGATGAATTGAACGGTGAACCGCAGATAGCTGAATAAATATCCAATATTCAGAAAAATTTAAAAAGAATATTTTTATTTTAATACGTTATAAAATACCAGAGAAATATTGATATAACTGCCGTATTTGGCGATAAACAGGTTTTTGATAAATATTTCGTTATACTTCGCTTGTTGTTATCGTATAATAAGGGTTATAAAATCTATCGTGTAAGATAGATCGAACGTACTTTGTACGGTCAATTATCTCTAGAGATGAGAGAAGTATAAAGAAAAACTTGTACAGCTGTATGAACAACTCAACATAAAATGAGGCGATAATATTGTCGAAAGTTGTAGAGATTTCCCCGACCACAAGACATGAGGGACACTCAAAACTCGTCTTGAAGGTTAACGACGCAGGCATCATCGAGACAGGTAACTGGTGTTCCATTACCCCGGTGAGGGGAGTTGAAAAACTCGCCGTCGGAAAGACTCCGGAGCAGGTGCCCAAGATCGCATCCCGTGTCTGTGGTATCTGTCCGATTGCCCACACGATTGCCGCTACTGAGGCGATGGAAGCATCCATCAAGTGCGAGATCCCGAAGGATGCACTGATGCTCCGTCACATCCTCCAGCTGGCTAACCGGTGTCACAGCATTGCACTGCACGACATCCTGATCCTACCTGATTTCTATATTCCTGGCACCGAGACCAAGATCAACCCATTCACGCCAGAAGAGCCGGTGCGCAGCGTTGCCAAACGCATCCAGCGGCTCCGTGAGATTGCGCAGACCATTGGACAGATCTCTGGTGGCGAAGCCATCCACCCGAGCAACACAAGGGTCGGCGGTATGTACCGGAACTGTTCCCAGCAGGCAAAGACCAAGATGTACGACCTTGCCAAGGAAGGACTTGTCCTTGCCCACCAGCAGGCAGAGTTCATGATTGCGGTCATCCGCAACTACCACAAGAGAGACTTTGTAGATGTCGGCGGCATGAAAGTTGCTCTGCCAAAGACCCTGGGTTTCCACGACCAGGGCTACATGGCAACCCATGCGTTCTATGGCAGTTCAAGCCTGGATGAACACCCCAGATGGGATCCCAACCGGTTTAAGGAAGTCCGGCCATGGGACTGGTACATGGGTGAGATGGAAGTAACTCTTGAGGAGCCCAAGTACCCGATTGGCGGCACCACCAAGATGGGGACCAAGGTCAACCCCCAGATGGAAGCCTGTACCGGTATCCCAATGTATGATGGCCAGCCGGTTGAAGTCGGTCCGCGTGCACGTCTTGTCACTTACAAGTCCTTTGACGAGAAGGGCACCCAGGGCCAGAACGTTGCCCGTGAGATGGAATACCAGGACTGCTTCTACGAGATGATGGACTGCATCGACCTGCTGAACCCCACTGGAAAGATTGTTGCGGACTATATCCCCAAGGGCGACGGCTCACTCGGCTGGGCGACCAACGAAGCCCCGCGTGGCTGCGATGCCCACATTGTACGGGTCAAGGACTGGAAGGTACAGTACTTCTCCATGCTTGTCCCGACCACCTGGAACTTTGCTACCTGCAGCAAAGCACTTGAGGGGGCACCCTGGCAGCTTGCCGAGGTTGTCATGCGCGGGTACGACCCCTGTGTATCATGTGCGACCCACATGATCGTACTGGATGAGGACAACAAGGTAGTGGCTCAGAAGCTCATCCAGTGAGTGTACCCCCGATGCTGTATCCGGAGATCGTAATTGCAGGGTGCGGAAATCCCCTGTTTGCCGATGATGGCTTTGGCCCGGCCGTGGTTGAAGAGATGCAGAAACTCTCGCTTCCCGACAATGTAACAATAGTGGATGCAGGTCTTGGTGGCCCGCACTTTATTTTTACGTTGCTTGACCCGGAAGTGACCAGAAAGCTTATTATTGTCGATCTTGCTGACTTTGGGGCGGAACCCGGATCAATAACGAAACTACGGGTCGAGGATCTGCCACCAGGAGCGTATCGCGATGCCCATTCATGGGATCTCGCTGAACCGCTCCAGCGAATCAAGGATCAGATCGAAGTGACGATTATCGGATGCCAACCGGCGAGGGTTACATTCCCGGAATTTGAACTCGGGCTTTCTGAAGAAGTTCAGAATGCAATTCCGAAAACAATCCGGGTCATACTGGAAACTATAGGAGTTGATTATGGGACTACTATCAAGTGTCTTCAAGAAGAGCGCCAGCGAGGAACCGCCAAAAGCTGCGGTCCCGACTAAACCAGCTGACGCAGGAACAAAAACGGAAACAACAACAAAGGAGGTTAAGCCTGTGGTAGACAAGATTACAGTGGGCTATACCCACCTCAGTGGGTGTACCGGTTGTACTGTGGCATTAGCAGACAACTACGGTGGATTGTTAACGCTCCTCGACAGGTATGTCGACCTTAAATACATGCCAACACTTGCAGATGCAAGGCACGTC
>JBGOZZ010000302.1:0-2739 GCA_041480465.1 Methanoregula sp.
ACCGTCAGCACAACTCCAAGTGTCGCAAGGGCACCATATATTACCCCATGGTATGCTGCTTTCCGGTACCCGGGTAATCCGGTCCGAAAAAATATCCGCGCATCACGCAGCCAGAGAAATACCGTGGCTGCAGCACCGAACATTGCAATATAGGTAAGATAGGTCATATCTATGAACTAACTTATTATACGCTGTCCCATATCTGTATTATTACAACTATGCCTCCGAATCAGACGTTAAAGGAAGTCCTTGCCCGCTATAAAAACGGTGAAATAACCCTGGATTCTGCCGCAGAAGAGATAGAAGGGGTGCGACTCGACCATATCGGTACAATAGCGTGTATGGATACAGGGAGATCCGTCCGGTGTGGTATGCCGGAAGTGGTACTTGCCGAAGGAAAAGATTCGCCACACCTTGCCAGTATTGTTATACAGCATGCAGAATCTACGGGGAGGTGCATTATCACGCGCATAATTCCGGACCAGGTTACCACTATAGAGAATTTAGCACGGAACCGGGGACTCCATACTCATTATCATGAAATTGGGCGCGTACTTGTGCTTTCGAAAGGGAGTCCGCCGAAAAACACCGGGGGTATTATCGGGATAATCACCGCCGGAACATCGGATATCGGGGTCGCCGAGGAGGCAAAGATCATTGCTGAAGAGATGGGATGCGAAGTGCGCACCGCCTATGACGTCGGGGCAGCCGGGATTCACCGCCTCTTCCCGGCCCTGAAACCTTTAATCGGTGCCCATGTTTTAATAGTCTGTGCAGGTCGCGAGGGAACGCTGCCCTCAGTTGTCGCCGGTCTTGTCGACAAACCGGTGATTGGGGTTCCGGTCAGCACAGGATATGGGTATATGGGAAAGGGAAAAGCAGCTCTTGCGAGCATGCTCCAGTCCTGTTCGGTAATCGATGTCGTCAACATCGATGCCGGTTTTACTGCCGGTGCATTTGCCGCGCGAATCGCGAACCTGGGGGTACAACCATGAAACGGGGATTTTATATCGGTCGGTTTCAGCCATACCATAACGGGCACCAGTCGGTTCTCGAGCATATTGCACGTGAAGTGGATGAGATCATTATCGGGATCGGGAGCGCACAACTCTCCCATCTTCCGGATAACCCGTTTACTGCCGGAGAACGTGTCCTGATGATAACCCGGGCTCTTTCATCCCTTGGCCACCCGTTTTATGTCCTCCCTATTGAAGATATCCAGCGAAACGCGCTCTGGGTTGCGCATGTCAGGTCGATGACTCCTCCTTTCGACCTCTGCTACACATCAAACCCGCTTGTGATGCAACTTTTCAAAGAGGCAGGCATCAGGGTCCAGTCTCCTGAAATGTATGAGCGCGAAATCCTGAGTGGCACCGAGATCCGGAGGCGTATGCTCAAAGGGGAACCCTGGAAAAGCCTTGTGCCTCCCGAGGTAATCCAGGTGCTTAAAGAGATCGATGGCGTGGAAAGACTATGCCAGATTTCCCTTGGCGATCAGTAAGATATGATTCGGCGCATTGACGGTAATTATCCTGTCAGGTGAAACCCATGTATAAATTTTTCAAAGATTTTCTGAAAAAAAAAGAGCCGGAGAATATTACTCTTACGTTTGACGCCATCCCGGCATGGCTCGACGAGCATGAAAAGACCTTACGGACGTCACTCCGGACCGAAACAGATGAACCAGTACAAAATATCAGGAATGCAACAGCACAGCTGCAGCATATTGTCAACGGGATTGCCGATGCCGAACACGATCCGGCAATCCACCCGAAGCTCAAAGCCATCGCCAAAAATTCACTTCCCCTGTTTGTGAAGGCGATGAAGGCCTCATTATCAAAAGACCTTCCGGAAGATATTGAAGAATTTTATTCAGCTGCGGTTGAAAGCGTCAAAGGCTGCCTTAACAGCACCCGCGGGCAGGGTCGCTACCTGCAGGTAGTGTTTCCTGAAGAGATGAAAGCAGTCAAAACCGGGATCGATGCCTTTGGACGAGAGATTAATGCAATAACCACATCCCTCACTGCTTACCGAAAACAGATAACACTGACACATGAAGTACGAACGCTCTATAATGCCCTGCTTGATATCAGGACCGATTCAGAAAAAGCTCTTGAAAAAGATCATCGGATAAAAACTCGCATTGCCGGGATCACCGACCGGATTGAGTACCTGAAAAAAGAGCTGGAGAACCTGTCAATCGATACTGGAATGGATGAAATCAAAAAAACAAAATTCACCCTTGATGACAAGGAAAAGAAACGGGATGGGTTGACCCGTACATATACGACACTTTCAATGACGGCTTCCCATGTTTTCCGCAAGGCCGAAAAAATTGCCACGAAACAGCGCCATCCCTCGGAGATTTCACCTCTCCGACATGTAATCGACCTCCTATCAGATCATACCGTTCCTGATCCGGATGATCTGGCTTCTGCCCTTACCATGGCTTGTCCTATAGCAGAACGGATGATTGGCTCAGGAGAGATTATATTAAAAAACAAAGAAGAACGGGGAATTTTTTCTGATACAGGACAATTCTGTACGGAAATGCGTACTGCCTGCACAGATGTGAGAAAACAGGAGACGGAATGCAGAAATATTCAGGACTCTCTCTCCTCGCATCCCGTTCTTGTGAAGATGAATACACTGGAACGGGAAAAAACCAACCTTGAACACACGCTGGAAAAAGAAAAACAGGAACAAAAAGACCTCATGGAGTGGAGAGAGAAAATTGGA
>JBGOZZ010000303.1:0-2718 GCA_041480465.1 Methanoregula sp.
TTATTCCATCACCCCTTAGTTCTATACATGGCTGTTCAGGTACGTGCATCCCATATCCTTGTAAAGACAGAAGAAGAGGCAAACAAGATACTCAAACGGATTAATGACGGTGAAGATTTTACTGCAGTGGCAAAGCGCTTCTCATCCTGCCCGTCACGGAAGAACGGGGGTGACCTTGGCTGGTTTGGCAAAGGACAGATGGTACCGGAGTTCGAAAAAGTTGCATTTGAAAATGAGGCCGGGAAAGTAATCGGTCCCGTCAAGACACAGTTCGGTTACCATATTATAAAAGTGACAGGCAGGAAATAATTAAAGAACCAGCCGGTCTTCTGAACTCCACCTCAACAGAAAGAATGGTACACGGTACTACAAGAAGAGGAAATTGAAGCATGAATATTCGCGGCATCAGACAAGAGCTCCTCTCGCTCCTCCTCGAGCTGGGGCGTGACAGTCATCCCAACGAGTTTGTAGCACTGCTCCGCGAACGGGATGGCATCATTGAGGAACTGAATATGCTTCCCGGCACGATAACGGGAGAAGATTCGGCGTCGCTCTTCTTTGATATGATGCCCCTTGATACCCATCTTGCCGGAAGCGCTCATAGCCATCCCAATGGTGTACTCCGGCCTTCGAATGCGGACATAAATTTTTTTCCACGGAGCGGGCGGTATCACCTCATCATCGGCTATCCGTATCGCGAGTCTGACTGGCGGTGTTTTACTGCAGATGGTAATCCGCAGGATATGGAGGTGATCGCGTGACTACCCGGCGTGTCGTTGCCACCGGCACCTTCGACATCCTTCACCCGGGGCATCTCTATTATCTCGAGGAATCAAAAAAACTGGGTGACGAACTCTGGGTAATCGTTGCACGCGACGCAAATGTCAGGCACAAACCTCGTCCAATTATCCCGGAGGAGCACCGCCTCCAGATGGTTGCTGCCCTTAAACCTGTCACGCACGCGATTCTCGGGGATAAAACTGACATGTTCCGCCCGATTCAGGAGATCCAGCCTGCCATTATTACTATTGGATTCAACCAGCACTTCGATGAAACAAAACTGCATCAGCAGCTCTCCGAACGCGGGCTGGCACCCGAGATCATCCGTATCGGGAAATGCCAAGACGGTGATCTTTGTAGTTCGCGTTTCGTTGTGCAGCGGATTATTGAAGTCCGGGGGAAAACGGATACGTGTAACAAAGAGAACTGACACCTATCTGTCCTTGCCACGTATACATATCAGAAAAAACGCAGATCTCTGAAATGCCCCTCGGTCTTGAATCCGTAAACCAAGGTATGTTGTGGTTTTCTGCGGATTATCTGTATTATTTAATATATTTTCCCCGGCATCCGTGCATCAGAGTACGTAACGTAAAGGAAGCGGTCCACAAACTTTATCGGTTCCTGTTCTCATCCATCCATACAGGGATACGTATGGTCAGGGAGATTTCAGCAGAAATTGAAAACCTCACAGAAATTGCACGCGAACGTGACGCGAAAGTCAGGATTCTGACACCGGAAAAAATCATCGTATCGCAATGGGTCCGTTTCAAATGCCGGTATGGCTGCAAGGGGTATGGCAAACATTTCGGCTGCCCCCCCTACGCCCCGGCACCCGATGAAACACGCAGGATGGTTGATGAGTACTCAATCGGTCTGTTGCTCCGGTTTGACGGGGTGCCGGGCAGGGGATCGTTTGGGCCGGATGATATCCCTGATGACTTTCATGAATGGTTCAGGGATTTGATACTCTGGGTGAATGGAACAGTTCACATGCTCGAAAAGACGGCGTTTTATGACGGTTTTTACAAGGCATTCGGATTTGGCGGATACCCCTGTATATACTGCGAACACCAGCACTGCGTTGCCGAGGAAGCCCCTGGATTAGTAGACGAGAGCATGCGCCGGAAGTGCCGTCATATGGATATGGTACGCCCGAGTATGGAGGCGGCAGGTATGGACGTCTTTGCAACTGCAAAAAATGTTGGATGGAACCTTGAAACGATCCCGTGCAAGGACAGGGAATACGGAAAGATTATGCGTTCGGATGTCCAGTCGATCGGTCTTGTATTGATCGAATAGCCTTTAGCGACTCATATGCACCCGGTGCGGGGGGGATTTTTTTCTTCCCAGACTGAGGATCCCTCTTCGCAGGGCGGTACTGTATTTTGCAGTAAATGAACCGATAATTGAGGTTGCGATAACCATCGCCGCGATTGTCGTCCCGACAAGAGGCGAACCATACAGAACGGCAATAGCAATAGAGAATTCTCCCCTTGCAATTGTATTTCCCCAGATTTCAAGACCGGAAAGAGCTGAACCGTGCATTAACAATCCGGTTATTACACCCGATATAAGCTTGCTGACTATAGCCAGGAGACAAATAACCATGATCATATACCAGTTCACTCCGCCGGAAAAATCAATAGTTACACCAAAGAAAACGAAGAAAACAACCAAGAAAACATCTTTAAAGGGGCGTGCGTGCTGCTCAAAGGCATCCGGGTCCGTAGTTGCAAATGCAACACCCAACGCGATCACCATCATGGTTTCGGGTATACCAAGATACATCGAGAACGACGCAGTTGTGAGTACGGCAGCAAACGTGAAGAGGATAGGAAGCTCATCATCACGGTCAAGAATCGAGATGAGAAATTCTTTGCCATAATGGGCAAACGCATAGAGAACCGCAAGAACCCCGAGAATCTTCAACAGGAA
>JBGOZZ010000304.1:0-2691 GCA_041480465.1 Methanoregula sp.
AAGACCGGTATATCTTCGTGGTAGAAAGCGACGGGTCACTGCCGGTAAAAGAGATCATGGATCGTGCACTGCAGTATATCAGGGATCAGTCAGGCGAGCTGGAGAGACAGTTAGGCGAAATATCAGGGGATGAAAAGAAATGACAAGAATTGTGGAAAAGACGAACCCCCGTCTTACCAACCTCATTTTGCTCTTGAAGAACAATTCACGGGAGAATGAGGCAAAGATCTGGCGCGAGATCGCAAACAGGCTTGAGACACCGAACAGGAATTATGCTGAAGTCAACCTGTCCAAGATCAACCGCTATGCCCAGAATGGTGAGACGATCATCGTTCCCGGAAAAGTACTGGGCAGCGGTGTGCTGGAGCAGTCCGTGAAAGTTGCGGCGCTGAACTTTTCGGCGTCAGCAACCAACAAGATCAGGGACGCGAAGGGACAATGCATGACGATCGAGCAACTCCTTCAGGACAACCCGAAGGGGAGCGGTATCCGGATCCTGAGGTGAACAGAACATGGTTACAATAATCAATGGTGAAGGACTGCTTCTTGGAAGGCTTGCAAGTATTACGGCACAGCGTGCGCTTTCCGGAGAGGAGATCGCCATCGTCAACGCAGAGAATGCAATCATCTCCGGCAGCCGTGCACGGGTGCTTGCCAACTACAAGCACAAGAGGGAACGCGGTGCCTCCGGCTCCCGCTGGGGCCCGTTCGTCCCGCGCCGTCCGGATCACCTCATGAAGCGGACGATCCGCGGCATGTTGCCCTATAAACGCCCCCGCGGTGTCGATGCGATGAAGCGCATCAGGTGTTATGTCGGCGTTCCGGTAGAGTTTGTTGGCAAAGAGATGGAAGTACCCGACGAAGCACACATGAACCGGCTCAATAACCCGGCATATGTAACTCTCGGTGCAGTATGCACGTTCCTCGGAGCGAAGTTCTAGGTGGTCACCATGGCGAAGATCATTAACACAAGCGGAAAACGAAAAACGGCAATCGCACGGGCGACCCTGAAGGCCGGGAAAGGCATGATCCGGGTCAACTCCGTGCCTCTCGAGGCGTATGGGAGTGACGTCACCCGGATGAAGATCTCAGAGCCACTCCTCCTGGTGCCCAACGCGGTACACGGTATCGATGTTATTATCGACGTTGCCGGTGGCGGTGTAATGGGACAGGCAGAAGCGGTCCGTACCGCTCTTGCGAGGGGTATCCTCCAGTGGCATAACGATCCCCAGATCAAGGATATCTATCTCACGTATGACAGGACGCTCCTTGTCAACGATTCACGGCAGAAAGAAGCAAAGAAACCGCATGGCCGGGGAGCTCGTAAGAAGTTCCAAAAGTCTTATCGTTAAGATAAAAGATATGATGAGAGGTAAAAAATCTTGATACCCGTTCGATGTTTCACCTGTGGGAAACCAATCTCGACAGCGTGGGAAGAGTTCAGGCAGAGGCAGGAGAAAGGCGAGGATCCCAAAAAGATCCTCGACGATCTGAATATTTCCCGGTACTGCTGCAGGCGTATGCTTCTGACTCATAAAGAGATCATTGATGAACTCAACCCGTACCAGTAGATCGACGTAAGAACGAGGGGTCGTAGGGTAGCCTGGACCATCCTATTGCGTTCGGGACGCAGTGACCTGAGTTCGAATCTCAGCGACCCCATAGTACCATTAAAAAACCATCATTTTGAGGACGAAGAATGCAGGCGCAGACGTACACCCGGTATGAACGGGCAAGAATTATTGGAGCAAGGGCTCTGCAGATATCAATGGGTGCTCCCTTACTTATCACTACGACACGGATCGATCCGCTTGAGATCGCCATTGAAGAGTACAACAACAACACCATCCCCATTACCGTAAAGAGGAAGTAGAGGACTCTATGATGACAATTGAGATAATCGAGCTGCGGACTATCCTGGACAGCCGGGGTAACCCGACTGTTGAAGCCGACATTCACACAGCAGGCGGTTTCGGCAGGTCTGCAGCACCGAGCGGAGCCAGTACCGGATCGCTGGAAGCAAAAGTCAAGCCTCCCAAAGAAGCCGTAGAGTATGCCATCCAGAACGTTATCCCGGCACTCATCGGACTGGACAGCGGAGACCAGCAGGGTTTTGATGAACAGCTTCGCGATATCGACGGAACGACGAACTTTGCCGAGATCGGCGCCAACATTGCAGTAGCGCTTTCGCTTGCGAATGCAAAGGCGGCCTCGTCATCGATGGGGCTCCCCCTCTTCCGCTATATTGGAGGAGTTTTTGCAGACGAGATGCCACTCCCGCTGGGAAATGTGATCGGGGGGGGTGCGCATGCTGCAAACTCGACCGAGATCCAGGAATTCCTTGTTGTGCCCCGGGATGCTGCGGATGCAGAAGAAGCAGTCCTTGCTAATGCTGCAGTACACCGGCATGTCAGGGAACTTTTGGCTAAAAAGGGGAAATCCTGCGGCAAGGGTGATGAGGGTGCGTGGGCACCGCAGATTGACGATGCCCTCGCATTTGAGCTCATTGCCGAAGCGACCGGACTTGTTGCCGACGAGATGAATATCTCGGTCGATATGGGTATTGACGTTGCGTCGAGTCAGATGTGGAATTCTGAAGGATACAAGTACCGCGACAGGGTACGCACGACTGAAGAGCAGATAGCATACATTGCCGGGCTCGTTGACAGTTATGACCTTGTTTACGTGGAA
>JBGOZZ010000305.1:0-2673 GCA_041480465.1 Methanoregula sp.
ATATCGGGGCAATCTTAAAAGAAGCGGAGATCGATGAAAAGACGATCTTCTATGGCATGGAAGATATCGTGACCAGGCACCCGGTCTGGCGTATCTTCGCAGCTATCAAGCGTCTCACTCCATCCATGGTTCAGTTCTATAAGCTGCCCTCTGATAAGATCCATGGGGTTGTGACCCGGGTGGATATGTAATCCGTGTATTGAAGAAACTCTGTTCTCACTTCAGTTTTCTGCCATTATCCCGATCGGAAAACAGGATCTGACGATACGCTCATATTTTCACGGCACCTATATACCGCACACGGGGGTTGTGATTGGGTCAGAGATGTCAGTATTACTGGCGTCGCAGATACAAAACACCCAAAGCAGTCTTCCGCAGAGCGTGGGTTTCCGAGCCAGGTCAAAGGAGCGGGATTTAGGGTCCCGTCGCGCAGGCGTTCGTCGGTTCGAATCCGGCCCCACGCATATTTCCTGAGTTTATTCCACTTCGGTTACTCATGGATCATTGTCAGCATCATCTTGAACCGTTGCCGGGCATGCAGTGCATGTGGTTTGTTGGCTGGCATGATGATCATCTGACCTTCTTTGAGCAGGAAAGAACTCTTCCCGATGGATATCTCTGCCTCTCCGTCAATGATTGAAGCGATCGCATCGAATGGTGCGGTGTGTTCTGACAATCCTTCTCCTGACTCAAAGGCAAAGAGCGTGATAGTGCCGCTCTTTTTATACACGATCATCCGGCTCACGACCGAGCCTTCCTGGTACGCAATGAGATCTTTTGGATTCAGGATCTGTTCAGAGAGATTTTCATGGGGTTGTGCGGGCATGGGTTTCACCTGGGCATGATGTTGGGTGAGGAGGTTTTTAAACATGGCTTTGTGGACCTGATCTATGTTCATTCCGCCGGCAAAGGGAGATACCTGTAAAACTCAGAAACAGGAAAAGAATTAATTTTTCTTTTTTTTATGAAGTGCTTTTCTCTTTTCAAGATGGGCAGAAACAAGTCCTGCAGCGACAAGCAGGACCGTCCCTACCGTGATCAGAATAACGAACAGGATAAGGATGCTCATATTTTCCTTAACAACCTGGAAGGTCCCAAAATAGTATCCCCCGAGTACGACAGCCAGTGACCAAACGACTCCCCCCAGCACATTATAGAAGAGAAAACGCCGGTAGTTCATCGACCCGATACCGGCAAGGAATGGGGCAAACGTCCGCACAATCGGGACAAACCGGGCAACAAATATCGTTGCACCGCCATATTTTTCATAGAACCCATAGGTGTTGTCGATATATTCCTTTTTCACGAGCGACGGGAATCGTTCCAGAAAAACATGGATCCCAAGATAATTGCCAATCCAGTAATTCACTGTATCACCAATCACTGCCCCGATGATCACTGCAGGAAGGAGCCACCGCAGGTCCATTATGCCACTCGCCGCTGCCGCTCCGCACACAAACAGGAGCGAATCTCCCGGAAGGAAAGGGAGAATGACAAAGCCGGTCTCAAAGAAGATGATAAAAAAAATGATAAAATATGTCCACATCCCGTATTGACTGACAACGACGGATAAATTCTGATCAAGATTGAGAAATATAGTGATGAGAGAATCAATCATGAGTGGTAAAATTATGCGTTCGATCCTTATATTATGGTGTTGAACCCGCATTTTTTGCCACCCATATCCATTATTGCCTGTCTGGCCAGCTGCCGGGGATAAAAATCTGAAAATACGCGTCCGGATATAATTAGAGGATAAAAATACCGAATCCGCAGTACAGCTGATCCTGTCAACGATAAACGAGGATTTTTTTCATCTGGTAAAGACCGCTGTTATCTCGGATCGTACCAGATCGATTCCCCGGACCCGCATCGGCCACCGGCACGTCCTGACTGATACAGGGGTCAAACAGGAAAAAAGGCCAACCACTTCCTGCTCGGAGAAGTAATGCGTGATGATATTGGTGCCCCGCAGGAATGTTGCCTCTTCTGTTTCATCCCCTTTCCCAAACCTGAAGTCATCGGTTGAGAATTCGCAAAAAAACAGTATTCCCCCAGGTCTGAGGAGCCGGATCACTTCGCCCGCGATCCATCTTCGATCAGGTGCAGGGAGGTGAGCGATTATATGAACAGCAAAGACTGCATCGAACATCGCATTCCTGAACGGAGACCAGCGGGCATCAGCAATGATGACATGACCGTGCCGGGGATTCGTAATTACCTGCCTGCATAATGCAACCGCCCTTGAAGAGAAATCAATAGCAGTCACATCCCAGCCCCTTTGGATCATCGCGCTGACTGTTTTCCCGTTCCCGCACCCGAGTTCGAGGATACGGGAACCGGAAGGCAGCTCAGGGAGATCGTGGATTCTCCCGCTCCAGAGTATTCCCCTGCGAATGTAATCCTCTTCCCATCCTCCCGGACCCGGTATCTTCAAGAGATCGCGCTCATCGATGCTCGTTATCAGTACAGTACGTTTTCCCGGTACATATGAAGTATCCCTAAATCGGAGAAGGGTAATGCTATTTTTTCATGGTTTATTTTGAAAATACCAGAATGGACCTGGAATGCTCACCAGACAGCCCGGTTGAATATTCCGGTTTCACATATTTGGATATACTGAGAAAAGTACTCTTTTTTGGGATTGTCTATTCTGCCTCCTGATTTTCACAT
>JBGOZZ010000306.1:0-2650 GCA_041480465.1 Methanoregula sp.
CTCACTGGTCCGTTCGGGATCCTTGTCCTCATCCTTGCTACGGCGCTCGGGCTCGTACCGCATTTCATAAACCTGCCGAGGGTTTATTGCATGGGGGCTATCATGATTCCCGTGATGCTTTACTCTTTTGGCATCGCATGGATCTGACCCGGGGAATCACGACGGCGATTAAATTACCCGCACCCTCTACAGAACCGCGTTTCAGGTGACCTGACCCGGATCCACGAAGGATTCTGAATCTTCGACGTCCACAGATGACGTTCCCTCTGTCAGAAACCATGGTCAGAGAATTTCTTTAACAATGCATGTGAACGGTAGTACAGGTCTATATGGCGAATTCCCGGAATCCACTTCTTCTTCTGCCGTACCTGAGCTTTCTAATCCCGTTGAATATCACGCTCTTCGGAAACGGGATGGGTGCCGCTATCCAATGGGCGTTATTCCGGTACAAACAGGTCCCCGGTTCTGATATAAGCCTTGTTTCGTTCACCGGGGATCTTTCACTGCTCATTGCCGGAACGCTCTCAGATCGGTGCGCCTTGGTAACACTGATCTGGTTCTCTGCGATATGTTTCCTGACCGGGTCATTCCTGCTTACCCTTCTCGGGCTCCCTGCCCGGAACCGGAAATATACGAAGGAGGCTGCGGTTGCTTTCATCGCTTCAGGTCTCCTCTTCCTGTTCTCTGACATTGTCCAGTACGGCCCGACCTTTCAGGGCCCATACGGGTCCTGCATACCGGTCGGTATTGTCTTTGTCCTGCTCGCAGGGTGGTGGGCATACCGGTATAATCCCCCTCCGGAAACCGTTACCGGGCTGGCAGCGAACCTCCCGTCCGATAAACCGGTCCGGATCTTTTCCATTACTCTGTCCGGAATAAACAGGAGCGTCCTGAAAAAAGATCTCATAATTCTCGTGTTCATCTCCTTTAGCGTCAAAATGCTGGTGCTATCTGCTGCCCTTTCGACCCTCCAGATAATACTCACCGGGGATATGACGCTGTATTATTGGTATGCACATTCCATTATCCTTGGAAAATTACCGTACATCAATTTTTTCGCAGAATACCCACAGTTTTTTTTTATCCCGGTAGTGGTGGCGATCCTCCCACTTTGGGGCAATCCTAATTTTACCGGATACCTGTTCTCATTTGGGGCAATGACCCTCGTATTCGATCTGGCCACCCTGATATGCGTGTATATCCTCGCAGCGAAATTTTTCGGCCAGGAAAAAGCCTTCCTCTCCGGTCTGTTGTATGTAACCGCACTTTCCACCGCATTTTTCATTCCAATTGTGTATGATATCATTCCAACCTTTTTCCTGGTCTTTTCACTTTGCTGTTTTATCTACGGTAAGGAGACCACGGCCTGTATTTCGACCGCAGTCGGCTTTCTGCTGAAGTGGTTTCCGTTCGTCTGTTTCCCGTTTTTTTATCTCTCAATCTTGAAAAACAAGGGGGATTTGAGGGGTTTCAGAACCGGGGTCATCGCTACGGCTTTCCTAATCGCGGCATGCTTTGTCCCGTTCATCGTGATCGATTCAGAAAAGTTCTTCCGCACGTATGCGTTCCATATCGTGAGACTTCCCGAGGGCCACAGCCTCGTCTACTACCTGGATGCGGTATTTGCCTTCCTGATCAACCTGCAGCCGATAAATAAAATCTCCCTTCTCCTGGTGATCCTGGCCGAATGTCTTCTTATGTACTGGTATTACCGGCACCTTGACGGCTCTGCCCTGACCCTTACCTATGCCCTGTTCCTGAGCGTATTTATCTTTATCCTGTTCAACAAGGTACTGGCCACATATTATATTGTCTGGACGATGCCATTTCTTGCCCTGCTCCTGGCCCGTTCCAGATGGCACATCCTGTTGTTTTACGCAGTCCAGATCATCATGTATCTCGAGACGCCCGTTCTTCTCCGGATCGTCTACACTCCTTACAAGTATTATTCTGTGATCGAGGATTCCCTGCCGTCTGTATCGTTCGTGTTTTATACGGTCAAGTTCGCGATCTTTTTTCTCCTGCTGTATGTAATCGTACGGGATTTGCAGAAGATCCAGGATTCCGATGCGTGTACCCGTGTCCCGGAGTAATCCCAGCGGAGAGGAAAATGGTATGAATCAGGGAATGATATGAAATCACGGCATACTTCCGGATATCTGCATCAATTGTGTCTGGAGACGCAGGGTAAGCGGCATATGCTCACGCCAGAATGGTACTCTGTATGCCAATCAGCACACACTCGTTGTTAACGTCTCACCATTTTATCTCAACAAACATTTGAGCGGTTCTTAAATTTATTAACCGGGGTATGACCTCATTTCTCCCGTTGGGAGCTATTTTCGAAAACTAGGTGTGCATTCATCAAATATGTGATCTTTATTGCCGCGGGCGTCCTTATTTTGCTATATGCGATCCTACTGGTTCGGGGATATCGTCGAGAGGGGGTGTATCCCGTCCGAGGGGAATACGGATGTCCGTGTACGGCGGGTGCTCTCTCTCCGGACCCCGATGGATGATTTTGTTCCCCTTGACTGGGAGGATGCAGTTGCCTGTGGAATATGCAGGGACCGGGAAGAATACCTGTCAATCCTCCGCGAGGTCTGTTTTGCTGCTACGGAGCTGGAGATCCGGGAGCAATATGCAGGAA
>JBGOZZ010000307.1:0-2632 GCA_041480465.1 Methanoregula sp.
ATAAGAAGGCTGGTTAAAAAGTACACTTTTTTTTTTCATGTGCTTTTAAAATCGTAATATTCAATATGGTGGAAAATTGGTAATGTTCTATTCGTATTCATGATGAACGCCGCTGCTCCCGACGGGACGCCCCCGTGGCGGATCAGTAACAATAAAAATTCTAAAATAAATGCTTCAATGACCCACCGTGCCTCGGAGAGGCCCTTGACCGCCGGTGATCTCTTAAAATACTTATAGTTTTATGAAAAATCGGCTCTGTTGAAATCCTCATAGAACACTGAACACTCTTTGGTTTTTGAGGAAACGATCGATAGAAAAAATGATACATTTCAATTTGATTTCTTTATTTGCTCGTCTTATCAGGTCCGGGGAAAAACTCTATGCCGGTTACCTGAGAATGTCATGCAGGTAAAACCTGTACTGGCCGAGTTTTCCCTCAAAATTTGATGCCCCGATATACATGACCCGGCCCGTTTCCGTGGCCGCCAGTATGCCCGCCTTCATGGCAGCCCTGATATGTATGTCATCGATCCCGTTCAATACGATCTCATACACTGATCCTACCCCTTCAGGTACCTTTGAATCACCGATTTTTCCTTTCAGGGTCGGGCACCACGTATGATTGGTGCTTGCCGGCATAGGAAACCGATAATTTTTACTACCCATCTTTGAGCCGCTGGCGACAATTCCGCCGGCAAAACTGGTAATGACACCTTTTAATCCCGCAATAGCATCCGCTGCGGCTTCAATACCGGAAAGCGCAGATACCTGGTTCTTTCCCATGACAAGAAAATTTCCCCCTGCTATTCCCTTCTGCGTCCCGAATCGTTCCTCACCGGTATAGGTGCCCTCCATGATGGGGATCTTCCAGCATTTCCTGTCACTGACCATGCAACGCTCCTCATACGTATCCCCGAAATAATGCATCCGGATAAAGAAACGGGATCCAGCTTCAGGAAATCCATCAAAAGCAGACGCTGTAGGAGCGGGAAGGATACACTGGGAAATCCGGGATGCAACATTTGATTTCATATTCTTCTTTTCTGCACATATCAGGATGGAAACGCCGACCCTGCCATCAGGTGTCTCCTTTTTTTTGAGATACCCTTCGATCCCGGCTTCACAGGGACAGCCGATCTTTGATGTCGCAAATCCTGTCGCTTCAACTGCAGCTTTATATGCCCATTGTCGGTTTGCTGCAGTGATGATTACCCGTGAAAGCCAGACCGGGAATGCCTCTGCATAGGTATCAATAATCTCTGCACCGTTGATTTCCGTTGTATCATCCCCCATCAGGATACACAATACCTTCTTCGGTTAAGATACAATCCATGGGTATATCATTCTCATCGACGGGAAGATTTTCATATTCCTGGCAGGAGAATGCGATCCCGATCTTTCGTAATTTTTTGTTTTTTGCGAGGAACCGGTCATAATAACCGGCACCATACCCGATTCTCCGCCCGGTCCGGTCAAACCCATGCATGGGGAGGATGATCGTGTCCACGTTATCACCTGTCGCCAGAATTTCACTCCCGATAGGTTCAGGAACACCAAACGTGCTCGGTACAAGAACAGAGAGATCCTTCAGATAGGAGAGCCGGAGACTGATGTCTTCTTTCACAATAATGGGCACGACGATCGGATTTCCACGTCCAAGGAGGGCGGTGATGAGGTTAGCTGTATTTACCTCTTTTTCCTTTGAGGTGTATACCATAACAGTCTCGCCATCCTTAATCTGTTCCAGAAGATGGCAGCAGATCCTCCTGCTTTTTTCCAGCCTCTCTTCGTGTGTCATCGAATCTTTGCGCTGGCGCAGGATCTGCCGTATACTCCTTTTCAGCTCCCTCATTTGCAGTAGTTTATCCCGGGGATATTTATTATTTTTCAGATGTGTTGCACTGCTCACTTTCAGACCTGCCGGATGCAGTCCCGATTCACAAGACCTGGAGTATATCTGACACGGAGCGCTAAAGCAGAAGATTACCGGGTAAGCACGAGAATGCAACGGGTAAGGCTTTTATGGACCCTTTGCTCATGCCGCTGGAGAATGGTCATATATTGTCCCGCAATTTCGGCGACATCCCTGTGTGTAACGATAACAGCCCTGCATCCGGGTTTAAGCACGCGACGTATATCTTCCAGTGCATCAGCATACAGGTTATCCATAGTGTCTGCTTTTTTGATACAGACTGACTGGCCGTACGGAAAATCCGTTACCACTGCATCGATGGATCGACTGGCAAACGGAAGACAAGTGGCATCAGCAAGCAGGAGGTCTGAGCTGGTTACATTCTGAAGGCTGCCGTCTGCCATCAACGGGTCAAAATCACTTCCCACCGGATACATGCCGAGTATCTCCGCTTCGATCAGGATACCGCCTGTTCCGCAGAAGGGATCAAGCAGAATGTCCCCTTCATGCACACAGGTCAGGTTAATGAGTGTCCGGGCTAGTCTTGGCATCATCACGCCAGGGTGGAAAAAGTCCCGTTTTCCGGGATTGCGGGCATCAAAGGCCCCGCGATCGATCCTGAAGAGCACTTTGCCAAAGTAGCAGCGGTCCTCAGAAAGTATAGCACGGTATTCTGTCTCCGGGTTCTCAAGTGAAACGGGACCGGAGATCATGGTGCCG
>JBGOZZ010000308.1:0-2631 GCA_041480465.1 Methanoregula sp.
ATCCTCGCAGTTGTTGGTGCAGGGCACCGGCAGGGAATATCGGATTACCTTGACAAACCACAAACCCTTCCCCCGTTTGATCCTCTTACAAGAGAACCAGGATCATTTCCCTGGGGCAAGGTGTTTGGGTTTGGAGTGACAGCAATTTTTTTCCTCCTTCTCGCCGCAATTGCATTCTCCGGTGTTGGCCTGAATGTGCTGCTCTATGCATTCCTCTTCTGGGTGATCATTCACGGGGTCCTGGCTGCACTCTTCACTCTCCTTGCAGGAGGGCACCCGTATTCGGCACTTACCTGTTTCGGTGTTGCCTGGTTCACGTCATTAAACCCCATGATCCATGCCGGCTGGATTGGTGCATATGTCGAAGCGAAGGTCAGGAAACCACCGGTTTCAGATTTCCGGAAGATATATGAAGCCGAAAACCTGGCCGACATGGCAAAAATTCCTCTTTTCCGGGTCGTGCTGGTAGCAGCGCTTGCAAACCTCGGGAGCATCCTGGGCACGATTATTTACTTTATCATCATCTTCCCGGTACTCGGCATTGATCCCCGCATCGTCATTTCGTCAGGTCTCCACAATATGTGGTTATCTGCCACCGGCTGGATGTAAAACAAGAGAATTTTTTTCTTACCTTTTTTTCCCGGATTTCAGGAAGGCAATCTCCTCATCTATCCAGTCCTGAATGAGAAGTTTCATTTCCTGTTTGCCCATACCGGCATGGTAGCGTAATCGTATCTCGACTTCAAGCAGATCCAGAATCGGATGTACGGCGTTAAAATACGATTCCGGAGAGGTGATGCCCCCTTCTTTTTCGAGATGGAGCATGACCAGTTCGTTCAGGTGTTCGAATTCTTCAGTAAGATCGATGATGTTCTCAAGGGTCAGTCCCGCCGGGATATCCGGATCTCCATTCATCGGATTATCACGGGGTGGCTTGCAAATATCGTCAGGATCCTGGGCAGGCATCGCATTCGCGTCCGTACGATCACATCCCGCCCTCTACAGGATTTCCTGAATTTACAGGCGGGGGGGATAACTATTTTCTCGTCTGAAAGAATTTATATTTTCGTGTGTGGAATCTGACCAAAAAGGTTATGTTTATCCTGGTACTCTCCTGTTTGCAGTTTACAGAATAATAAAAAGTGATCCCATGTCAAGTACCGCACTCCTCGTCATCGAAGGGCTCTGGTGGACTCCTGAGCAGAAACCCAAACGCCCGTCGGTTCTGCTTTTTTTGGAAGGACTGGAAAGTTACCGGGGTGATTTTAATATTTATTATGCAAACTTTTATGAAAAAACCGGGTTCCGGCGTGCGCTTGAGGACGATCTGACGAACACCCGCGAAGACCGTCTTTTCCTGTATGTTGCAGCCCATGGTACGGGTAAACGCATCGGCGGCCTTAAGGCAAAGACCGGGATGAAACTCCCGGCAATGTTCAGGGCGGTACAGAGTGCTGCAAACTATTCCAATATCGAAGGAGTCCTCATCGGCTCCTGCGCCGTGGGCAACAATATCGACGATTTCATCACCACGACAAGCAATTCGCATATCGCGTGGATCTTCGGGTACACCTGTGAAATAGGCTGGATGGCAAGCACTCTCATAGATGTTTCCATCTTTGAACACTTAATGAAACTAAAAAAAAGTGATCTTAAAAGCAGGAGAAAGATTCTCGACGCATTTGAAAAAGCCCTCGGGCGTTTCAACGGCAACTATGTTTTGTGCAAAGAGAAAGGAAAAAATATCCCGTTAAAAGATGCTGTAACACTGGTAGTCCAGCCCCGCAGTACTGGTAGTAAAGCCCAGGATGAGACGAGAAACCTGCTCGACAGGCTCGGATGGGAGAAAAAGTAATGTTTTTTACACGATCTCATTTTTCTGCTTTTTTTAGTTCATGTTTCATCATTCACGGCATGTTCCAGATTTATGGAAAAACACACATTTCCTGAAAATCAAGGTATTCTCATTATGAGACGGGAATGATATCTCAAAATTAAAAGATAAACGCCGCTTCCCCCGCGGGGCGCCCCCGCAGCGGATCAGTAACGAAAAATTCGAAAAAACCCCGATGCCCCGCCGTGCCTCGGAGAGGCCCTGAGGCGGGTATCCCTCAAAAAGTACAATGATATTCAGGTAAAATCGCGTTGAAATGCTATTGGGCGCCTGACCCCAGCGCTATTACACCCTGTGATGGGAACTATGGTAAAAACTCTGAGAACGAAAAAATAATAGTAATTCCCTTATGCAAACATTGCTCCTTCAACATCGCCGGAGCCACGGTTGAAGTCAAGATGTATTTTAGTGATTGCGGCAAGGAAATCTTCCTGGGTAATGGTCGGTCGCTCCTTGCGGATGGCAAACATCCCCGCTTCCATGCAGATTGCCCGGAGATCTGCACCATTCTTCCCCTCTGTCTGTTTTGCGACTTCAGTAAGATCGACGCTCTCATCAATGGTTAGTGCACGGCAATGGACTTTTAAGATTGAGAGACGCCCGCCTTCATCCGGCAGAGGAATCTCGATGATCCGATCAAACCGCCCGGGCCGGAGTAAAGCACGGTCCAGGATATCTATCCTGTTTGTTGCACCAATGATCTTCACATCGCCCCGGTTATCAAATCCGTCCATGCC
>JBGOZZ010000309.1:0-2628 GCA_041480465.1 Methanoregula sp.
ACATCGGTGCGCGAGGAAGATATTGAACGTCTCGTCGGGAATCTTCGGGATGCCGTATCGGCATTAGTGGCGTTCGCTGACAGCCATATCATGGGAGTCCTCGATCCGGAAACCTGCCAGACAAAAGAGCTCAAAAAGGTACCGTGGCTTGACGTTAAGGCCGGGCAACACGTGCTGGTCCTTCGTGACAATGAAAATCTCGTCGTGGTCGGGTAATTGATGCGGGTAAAAGCAGTACCGAAAGAAAAGCTCAGGGATATCGCCAGCGAAGACTGGGTTGACCATACGAGGAGTTCGTACGCTGATGGAAACATTGCATGGGTTCCCGTCAGAGATGATAAACCCTGTGAACGCGAGCTCCCGCGAAGAATGCGGTACAGGGGAAAAGGATTTTTTATGCTGGGTGATATTGCAGTCATCCATGGTAAAAAGCCTGCCCCGGCTGAGGTTGAGGAGATAGTGAGTTTCCGGCATCCCCGCGGAGTGCTCTGGATTGAATCACTCCGTGATGTAACAAGAACTCCCGGAACCGAAATCCTCTGGGGTGATGCCGGCGAGGTCCACCACCGCGAGAACGGCTATACGTATGTCCTCGATCCGACGAAAGTGATGTTTGCGCAGGGTAACAGGACCGAGAAGATGAGGATGGCGCAGCTGGTCCGACTCAGGCCTGCAGCTGAACGGGTTGCTGACATGTTTGCCGGTATAGGCTACTTTACCATCCCGATGGCTGGCAGTGGTGCCTTTGTTCATGCGATGGAGATCAACCTGATCGCGTATGAGTACCTGGAACGGAATATCCGGGAAAACGACCTTTCCGGGCGGGTCGATACCTCTCCTGGAGACTGCCGGAATCTCCTGACCGGAATATATGACCGTATCGTCATGGGTCACTTCGATGCTTTGTCAGTACTTCCCTTAGTACTCTCCCATGTACGCGAGGGGAGTGTTATTCATCTCCACAGTATCGGTTCTGTTGAAGATAAGATCAGGGAAGAGACAGAGCGGGCAGGTTTTTCTGCAACCATTCACGTACATAACGTGAAGAAATACCGCCCGCATGTCTGGCATGTGGTGCAGGATGTAACGATTGCATGACACTGATGCAGACACTTGCCGGAAAACAGATCGTAATCTGTGTCACCGGAAGCATTGCCGCCGTTGAAGTAGTGAAACTGATCCATGCTCTCCGCCGGCGCGGGGCAGTGGTGCAGCCGGTGATGAGCCAGGCTGCATCGGGTATACTGCACCCTGATTCACTGACCTACGCCAGCGGGCGGGAAACCATCACACGGTTATCAGGGCGGGTCGAGCATATCACCTGGTGCGGAGACGAAGGAAGTGCCGATCTTCTGTTGATCGCACCGTGCACGGCAAACACGATCAGTAAAATAGCCTGTGGCATTGACGATACCACAGTTACCACGTTTGCGACGACAGCAATCGGCAGCAGGAAGCCGGTCATTCTCGTACCGGCAATGCACCACAGTATGTACCGCCACCCGGCGGTGATCGAAAACCTGGCAAAACTGAAGAGCTGGGATTTGGAGATCGTTGATCCCAGGCTTGACGAAGGGAAAGCCAAGATTGCAGACAGTGAAGAGATTATTCTGCACTGCGAGCGTGCCGTCATGGGTAAAGCACTGACCGGCAGAAACGTGCTCATCACCAGCGGATCCTGCCAGGAACCGGTCGACGATATCCGCATCCTGACAACACGGTCAAGCGGGCAGATAGGCCGGGCGCTCGCGCTCCAGGCATTCCGTCTCGGCGCTGATGTAACCGTAGTCCACCATGATACCTTCCCCTGCGTTAACAATGTTTTTGCAGAAACTGCTGATGACATGCGGTGTGCCGTGCACCGCTGTTTTTCAGAGAAAGGAGCGGATATCTACATCAGTGCAGCGGCGATTTCTGATTTCGCCCCGGAAAAAGTGAAGGGGAAGATCCCGAGCGGCAGCCCGGTACATCTCGTGCTTGAGCCTCTCCCGAAATTGCTTGCCGAAGTGATGGAGAAGTACCATCCTTTGACTATCGCATTCAAACTTGGGGATTCATCCGGGAAAATGGTAAAGATGATGATTGCTCAGGGCGCCGCGATGGTGCTGACGAATGAACCGGGGACCATGGGGAGTGCCCGGGGCGAGTATGTGCTGCTCATGCGGGACGGGGAGTATCCACTCAAAGGTTCAAAAGATGAGATCGCAGCCGGCATCTGGAATCAGGTTCTCCATTGTAGTTTTCCGCCGGAATAAACATCTCTATTCTCAGTATGATGAACACCGTTGCCCCAAGCGGGGCGCCCTCGCGGTGGATCAGTGACTGAAAATTCCGAAAAAACATTCTGCCCCGCCGTGCCTCGAAAAGGCCTTAAGGCGGGTTGCCCCTCATAAATACGATGATACTCGAAAAGACCGCATCCGATTTATGTGACATTTGTCTAGTTCATATGTGATGACGAATGGGCATTTCTATATTTCATGAAAGGATGAACGCCGCCGCCCCCGAAGGGACGCCCCCGCGGCGGATCAATCACCTGGTTGGGTGAATTTACGAACAACTCTAAAAAAAACGTCCTGGCCAGCCGTTATCGATGAGGCCTTGAATGCGGGTGCCCCTCCTAAATAC
>JBGOZZ010000310.1:0-2624 GCA_041480465.1 Methanoregula sp.
TGCGTGTTTTCAAAAGAGTACGACCTCCTGCTGCTTGACGAACCGTTCAGCTCCCTGGACTGCGGGGAAAAAGCAAAATTTTGTTCGGCCTTTGAGGGAAAATCCCATGGCATCACCGTTATTTTTACTCATGAACAGAACATCCTTCCCCGTGTTGACAGGATATGGGATATTGTGGATGGGAGGCTTACTGACTGTGGCAGCCCCCCTGATGCTTATGAACACTGGCACCATGTCCCGCCATTGGTAAAAAGACTTACAGCCCACGGATCAAGACCCGAGAACATTTCCATACAAGACCTGCAGGAGGCAGCATGCAGGATCCAAGGATAAGAATCGCCGCTGCGGCAATCCTCTCAATTTCAGCGTTCATAAGTCTTCATGGTGCGGCTTTCGCATTCTTCTGGTGGCTGTTCTTTACACCGGGCGTTAACCTTGTAAAAAAGATCCGGCTGGTTTTTCCGTTGCTGATAATGATAGCGTTTTTCAGCCTCGTACTGGAACTTTTCAGCGGGAACGGGCTTTCGTATTTCGTGCGCATGACCGTGATCGTACTCATTGGCATGTGGCTCTATAGCGAACAGAAGCCTGGAGAGTTTCTCAGTCTCAGTGTCTGGTTGTTCGGTGACAGGGCCGGGTTTGATCTCGGTCTTGTTGCCGAAATGGGAATGCAATCCCTCTCATTAATTGCCGCTGATCTCGAACGGATACGGATGGCAGAAAAGATCAAAGGGGTGCGATGGGGACTGCACAGTCTCATTCCTGCAGGCATGATACTTGTCCATGGGGCTCTTGCCAGGGCGGAGGATTCTGCGGAGCTGCTTGCAATCCGCGGGTATCGGTCAGGGGGGACATTGTGCCCGGAATTTTTGACAAAAACCGGTGATCTTGCGGCAGGACTAATTGCGATTTGCATTGTATTTTTTGCACTGATGCCTGTTAGTGAATTTTTTATACTTTACCGATGAAGTTTTGAGAGGCTTACTCTGATCCTGCGATAGCCCTGAGGATCCTCATGCGCACTGCTTCTCCTAAAAAAGTCTCCATCACCGATACCACCCTGCGGGACGCCCACCAGTCTCTTATTGCACAACGGCTCCGTACCGAGGATATGCTCCCTCTTGCCCGCGAGATGGATCCATGCGGTTTTTTTTCGGTTGAAGCATGGGGGGGCGCTACGTTTGATACCTGCATACGGTCTCTCAATGACGACCCATGGGATCGACTCAGGTTCTTAAAGGCTGAACTGAAACATACGCCGATCCAGATGCTCCTTCGTGGCCAGAACCTCGTTGGTTACCGCCATTACCCTGACGATGTGGTGGACAGGTTTGTCACGGCAGCCCATAAAAACGGGGTCGATGTTTTTCGCGTATTCGATGCCCTCAACGACATCAGGAATATGAAACGGTCAATGGACCAGATAAAAAACGTCGGGGCCCACCTGCAGGGTGCGATCTCCTATACAACGAGTCCGGTTCATACCACACAGACATTCATTGAAATGGCAAAGGAGCTGTACGCCCGTGAATGTGACTCCATCTGCATCAAGGATATGGCAGGGCTCATCATGCCGGTAGCAGCAAAGGAGTTGATCAGCGGTATCAAAAAGGCAGTGGATGCAAAGGTCTGCCTGCACAGTCATTCAACGAGTGGCATCGCCCCGATGAGTTACCAGGCGGCGATAGAAGCAGGGGTTGATATTCTCGATACTGCCATGTCTCCGTTTTCAATGGGCACTTCCCAACCCCCGACAGAAAGTATCGTTGCGTCGCTTATCGGCACGCCGAGAGATACGGGCATCGACCTCATTAAACTCCGGGGGGTCCGGAATATCTGCATGCAGATCCGGGAAAAATATGCCGGGCTGCTCAACCCTATATCAGAACGTGTTGACAGTGATGTACTCCTCTACCAGCTGCCCGGCGGCATGATCTCCAACCTCGTCTCGCAGCTCCAGGAGCAGGACGCTCTTAACCGGATGGATGAAGTCCTGGCAGAAATTCCCCGTGTAAGAAAGGATCTCGGCTATCCGCCGCTCGTCACGCCAACCAGCCAGATTGTCGGAACGCAGGCTGTGCTCAACGTGCTGGTGAACGGACAGCGCTACCGGAACGTCACGAAGGAAGTCAAAGACTATATGCACGGGCTGTATGGAAAATCGCCGGGACCCGTGAGCGACGAGATACGACGACTCGTCATCGGCAATGATGCAGTCATCACGATCCGACCGGCTGATTTGCTCGAACCCGCCTATGAAAAAATGAAAAAGGAAGCAGAGAGCGCGGGACTTGTCAGGAAGGAAGAAGACATCCTGACGTATATCCTTTATCCGGCAATAGCCCCTTCATTCCTTAAAAATGAGCGATCTGTTGAAGAGATCCCGAAAAAACAATCCATGACGAAACCTGCTACCCAGATACCCGACCAGATGGAAGTTGAGGTGGATGGAGAAGTCTTCTCGGTCCGTATTGTCTCTGTGGGAGGAAGCAAAGTTGAAGTGACGGGGGTAACTCCACAAAAAATCCCCCGGGGCGAGTTTGCCGGAGGTATCAAGAGCAACATGCAGGGAATGGTGCTTCAGGTACTGGTGAACCGTGGCGCTACAGTGAAGAAGGGAGACA
>JBGOZZ010000311.1:0-2621 GCA_041480465.1 Methanoregula sp.
AAAACTTTTCTGGAGAGTCATCTCCGATTTCTGGCGTATATGTCCTGATATTCAGGATATTTTTTGTCGTATCAACAAAATAGCACTTCGCGGAAATAACTGGTCTTCCCGAGCCTTCCTGTACAAACGCTACGTACCACCCGTCATCTGATTTTTCCGTCCGTATTGATTTAGGTGGCAACTCGTCACTGGGATACCCTTTCAATTCGGGAAATTCACTTTTAATAATTTGAACTGCTGTAGCTTCGTCTATTGTTTCATGCCCGGAACTTTTTGGCGCGGATATAAACCATAGAACGAAACCTGCACTGACCAGAATAAGGAAAACTATAGTTACTGGGAGAACTTTGTCCTTCATACAAAATGTATTGCTATGGGAAATATAATTATTCGTCTTTAACTACGAATTATTTTGCAGGTATCCTGACAGTTTACAAAGTTTTACACGATTAAAAATCTTCAAACTTTTCCTGATTTAATACATCACACCTCGAATCGTTCAAAATTGTCATGATGTTTTTTACATGTTTCAGACGTGAAAGTGTAAAAAAATATTATAAATACGCAGTCAATGCCGTATTTATGGTTATATACTCTGGTACCGGTTCCGACCTGCATCCCGTTATCACCGGTTTCCCTTCCGGGATCTCCGCTCTACCATGAAGACGTGAATGGGCTGCGTTGAATGAATGCCAGGCTGCATCCGGTAGTGTCCCCCTCAAAGACGCAACCTCTATTTCATCGAGCCGCGATACTGTAGATATTCATATGCATACCGGGGTTCTGTGAGCCCGGTCATGGAGCGCTGACGAGTAAAGGAGGAAATGGATGCTATGACTGAGGACAAGAATACCATCATTGCACAGAACCGTGCGAAGTGCATCTGTCATTCATGCCCCACGTACAATGAATGCATGCGGGCAGAGGATCAGCTCCTCTTCTGCGTGACGGGAAAATCGCCGACCTGTACCTTTGACAAGAAAGGATGCCTCTGCCCGGCCTGCCCGGTCACGCGGGCTCTCGGACTGAAGAGATCCTATTACTGCATCAGGGGATCTGAGCAGGAACAGAAATAAATTCTCTTTCTGAGAAAACACGGGATAAAAACAGGAAAGTCCGTTTTTATGTTCGGGTTTTTTTCATGATAATCCGGTCCTCACCCGGGCCAAAATACGCAGCGACAATCTTTTCCCGAACGAATCCCTGCCTTTCGTAGAGCCTGATTGCAGGCTGATTTTCCGGAGAGACGGTGAGCCGTATGGTGCGGGCATGCCGTGCCTGCAGCGCATCGGTTACTGCTTCCAGGAGGGCGGATCCTATCCCTTTTCGCCGCTGGTCCTCCCGCACCCCCATGCGCAGGATCCAGGCCTCGTAAAAATCGTGCTGCACACCGGCGCCAATGGTATACCCGACAGGCTCCCCGTCATCAGGAACGGCAACAAGAAACGTCTCTTTGCATACTTCACCTATCTGCCGGACAAAAACAGCAGAGCGGCAGGGCTCATGATGTCCGGATTCTTCAAGGGCAGCGACTGCCGCAAAATCCTCATCCCGGTAGGAGCGGATGGCACCACTCATGGCAACCTGTTCGGAGCCGGGGTATGCATTGCTGCGGTACAGACACGCAATGGATGCCAAAATCCGTCCTTTGTGTACCTGCGGGATTTTATTCCTTTTCCCATGTACTGCTCCCGGTCCTGTTTCCCTGGGTGATTGCACTGACCAGTGCCCGTGCTGCCGCAAGGTCTCCTTCCTCAGCGCTCTCGCGGATGGAAAAGGTTGCATCGGTGAGAAGTTTTTTTACCAGGACGCGGGTGAGATCGTCAACAATTTCGGCAGTCTTTGGATCCGGGCAGCCCATCCGGGCAATAGCCCGGTCCCGCTCACGTATACGCACGGAATCAGCCCACGTATGCAGTGCAGCAAGCATCTCGTCAGCAGATCTCCGGTTCAGGTGACGCAGGAAGATTCCGAGTTCCTCGTCAACAAATTCACGGGCTCGTTCTGCTTCTGCTTTGCGGGTACTCATGGTCTGTTCGTTGATAGTGCGGAGGTTGTCCAGGGAAAAAAGGCGGACGCCGTCAATGGTAGCTGCTCCCTCCTCGACATCCCGTGGCTGGGCGATGTCGATGAGAATCAGCGGTCTGGGGTGTCCGTCCACAGGCCAGCACCGGGCTTTCATCGCCTGCGCGAGCTCGTTTTTATGGATGATGGGGTGAGGGGCGGATGTGCAGGATATAACGACATCAGAAAGTGAAATATAATGATAGAGTTCAGACAGGCGGACCGCCTTGCCCCCGATCTTGTTTGCAAGGATCACTGCCCGCCCGTACGTCCGGTTTGCGACATACATGGCGGTCAGGTGCCGTGCTGCAAGTGCCTGGGCAACGAGAAGTCCCATCTCGCCACTGCCCACGACAAGGATGTGTTTACCATCGAGACTCCCGATCTGGGATTCCGCAAGGAGGACCGCTGCTGATCCCACCGATACGGATCCCCGGTTTATCATGGTGCGTTTGCGCACTTCGATCCCGACATGCACCGCCTTGTTGACGCAGAACTCAAGGAACGTGCTGGCGGTCCCGCATTCCTGGGCATCAGCCAGCGTCTTTTTCAACTGC
>JBGOZZ010000312.1:0-2620 GCA_041480465.1 Methanoregula sp.
CCAGAACTTACTAAAAATTATCAAGTATTGGCTTATGCTGACTAATTTTCAGTAATCAGGTTCTGGAGAAACGTAATATCATGAAAATCGTGGTATTCAGATATCCGGTGTGGCGGCACCTTTGGATCCCTTATGGGATAAACCCCCCCGCCCCCGACGGGGCGCCCCCGCGGCGGATCAGATGCAAAATCAGCGCCTGAAAAATTCATTAAAAAATTCTTTGCCCCGCCGTGCCTCGGAGAGGCCCTGAGGCGGGGAATCTTCATAAAATACTATGAGCTTCATGGGAAACGCGCAAGACCAAAGAGTTCGCGTTCGGATTATGAAAAAAATATCAGCCCGATCAACGAGTTTGTGATTATCGTTTCAGGAAAAAAATGCATGTTTTTATGAGCGTTGATCAGCATACCCGGGGCACAGGGTCACCCATCGGAGGTTCAATGAACCGTTCGCCACCGATTGCCGTTTCCATAATCACATGAGAACCTTTCGTGACTACCCCGACAACTGCTGCATCCTTCCCGTACTTATGATAGTGAAGGGCGGTGAGGATCGCATCGACGCTTGAAGGCGGGACGCCCATGACGACCTTCCCCTCATTTGCAACCTCGAGAGGATCAATGCCAAGCATAGCTGCGGCGCTCCTGACATTTTTCCGGATCGGGACACTTTCTTCCCGGATCCGTATACTCACACCACTCTTCCGGGCCATCTCATTGATGGCGCTTGCGAACCCGCCCCTGGTCGGATCCTTCATCGCGTGGATGGGACCGGCATCGAGCACGGGTTCCATCATCCCCCAGAGCGGTGCAACATCAGACCTGATCTGCTCTCCGAGATCGAATCCCTCCCGGTGAGCCATGATGGCCATCCCGTGATCGCCAAGGGTACCGGAAACGATGATTGCGTCCCCGGGCTTGAGCCCGTTATCCCGCACGATGTGCTTTGCGATACCGATACCGGCGGTGTTGATCACGATCCCGTCAAGTGCTCCCTTTTCCATCACCTTTGTATCGCCCGTCACAAGATTAGCGCCCGCTTCACCGAGTGCTTCGTCCATTGAAGCGACGATCCGTGCAAGGTCGTCTACTTCGAATCCCTCCTCGATGATCATGCCGCATGAAAGTGCAACCGGCCGCCCTCCCATCATTGCAAGGTCATTGATTGTTCCGCACACAGCTATCCTCCCGATGTCCCCGCCCGGGAAAAAGATGGGACGGACTACGTGGGAATCCGTGGTAAAAACAAGGTTTGTGCCATTCAGCGGGATCACTGCGCCATCATCCATTGCTTCAAGGCCGATACCGCCGGCGTTATTATGCTTGAATTTTGTCAGCGTCTGCAGGAGTTCTCCCATCACTTCCCCGCCAGCTCCGTGCATCATGGTGACCTTCATTTAATCATCCACCTCGAGTTCCACGCTCGTGACCACGATCTCCCTGCCTTTGACCAGTTCCGGAAATGCACCGCATTGAGGGCAGACAAAAATTTCCTGGCCGGAATATCCACAGGAACATCTGGTCTGGGGCAGCATTTCATTACATTCAAGGAGCGTTGTTTTAAAAAGAGGATCGTCTTCCTTGATCGTATCGAAGAGAAAAATAACCTGCTCCGGGTTCACCATCGCCATTTTACCGACTTCAACACTGACCTTTTTCACCTTACTGGCGTTATGCTCAATCGCGGTCTTCCTGCTGGTCGCATACAGGTCATACGCGATAGAGTACTCGTGCATTATTCCTCCATCGCGGCATATACCTGCCTGAACAGCTCCCGGGTCTCAAGGCCCTCTTCACGGGACAGTTTCTGGATAGCAAACCCGACATGGACAAGTACAAACTCACCGATTTTTACATCGACAAGGTCAAGCCTTACTTCCTGTCTGAGATCGCCATAGTCGACAACTCCCACATTTCCTTCTTTTATTTCCAGAACTTCTGCAGGAACAGCAACGCACATCGAAGATTCACACTCTCTCCTGACCTGTACTATTGACATCCAGAACACATAAAAACAATGTTAGGGGTACACACCATTCAGGACACTCATAAAAAAACGCCGGGGAAGAGATTTGAACTCTTGAGGTGCAGGGCACCAGTAGCTTTCAAGGCTACCGCCTTCCCGGACTAGACTACCCCGGCAGTGCTCCATATGTTAGGTGTCCGATGTAAAAAAGGCTTCTTTATCGTAAGGGAGCCGGGGGTGAATTTTTATCGTTTTTTACCCTTTTCTGCCAGTATCAGGATCGCCACTGCCACGGCCGCTATGCCCAGGAGCGGCATGACAGGGGAGGCTGGTGTCGTTGTCCCCGGTGCAGCCGCAGCAAATGGTGCCGGAATGACCGGGCTGATCACAATTGAACCGGCATTTTCAGCGTACACAAAAATCTCGCTGTTGACCGAATAACTGAGTGGATACACCTTGATATAGATTATCTGGCCTTTACCCTGCACCTGGAACTGTTCAGGATATTTTTCCTTCTCCTGGTTTATAACGTGAATTACTCCCTTGTCATCCGCATACTCTATGATCCAGTCTATGGACGATGATGTGTGGATGGTTACCAGCCCGGTGCCTCCCGTTATGGTAAAAAAGGCAGGATTATCCCGCGAGGATTTCG
>JBGOZZ010000313.1:0-2617 GCA_041480465.1 Methanoregula sp.
AAACATCCTCTGACAGTGTTTCATCAGGTGAAGATAGGGATATGTCCCGCCCGGTCTCCGGATGGGTAAAGCCAGTTTGATAAATTTATCATAGCTGACGGACACATAATAACAACGAACGGAGAGTTTCATGTATCTTGTAGGAGAAGCGCTCATCGGCGATGGTGCAGAAGTTGCACACATTGACCTGTTAATGGGGGACAAGGAAGGTCCCATCGGAACCGCATTTGCTCACGCGGTATCGCAACTGTCTGCTGGTCATACACCCCTTCTTGCGGTTATCCGCCCGAACCTGCTGACAAAACCTGTGACCCTTGTTATCCCGAAGGTTACCCTTAAGACTATGACGCAGGTGAACGAGATGTTCGGACCGGTCCAGGCTGCCGTCGCGAAGGCTGTCGCAGACTGCGTAGAAGAGGGTGCTTTTTCAGAGGTCGATATCGAAAAGGTTGTCATTCTTGCATCCGCATTTGTTCACCCGGATGCCACGGATTATAACAAGATTTACCGGTTCAACTATGGTGCGACAAAACTTGCCATCCACCGTGCACTGGAAATGTTCCCTGATGCAAAGACACTTATCTTCGAAAAAGACCGTGCCGCCCATGCAATCATGGGATTCAAGGTAACACGACTCTTTGATCCGCCCTATCTTCAGGTGGCCCTCGACCTTGTCGACATGAGCAAGGTTGCAACCGTGCTAAAGGAACTCCCTGAAAATGACCATCTCATCATTGAGGCAGGAACCCCGCTCATCAAAAAGTTCGGACTGGGGGTCATTTCCGAGATACGAAAGATCCGCCCCAATGCATTCATCATTGCAGATATGAAGATCCTGGACACCGGCAATCTCGAAGCGCGAATGGCGGCGGATGCATCATCGGATGCGGTCGTCATATCAGGCCTGGCTCCGACATCAACCATGGAAAAAGCCATTTCCGAAGCCCGGAAAGTTGGCATATACTCCGTTGTAGATATGCTGAATGTCCAGAACCCTGCAAAAGTGATCGAGAAACTGAAAGTCAAACCCGATATTGTGGAACTCCACCGTGCAATCGATACCGAGGACACCGCCCATGCATGGGGAGACATTGCTGCACTCAAGAAAGCGGCAGGAGGAAAACTTCTCGTTGCAACTGCCGGGGGCGTGCGGGTCAACGTAGTGAAGGATGCACTCAAGGCCGGAGCAGATATCCTCGTTGTCGGCCGTGCAATTACCGCAAGCAAAGACATCAAACATGCAGCAGATGAGTTCCTCGACAAACTCGATAAGGAAGAGATTGACCAGTTCCGTGTGATGACGGATTTCTGAGAAATCCTTTCATATTTTTTTATAAACAATAGTGATCATAATCCAGTATATCCGAATAACACCCCAAATATTGAATACAACCTTCGAAAACCGCTTAAAACGCCCGGTTTTCGAATCCGGGCAATTTTAGAAAACCCTGCAAAATGCCCGGATCCCATCTGAGCTCAAAATGGAAGGGAAACCTCAAAAAGAGCCCATTTTGGCTTTTTTGAAACAGGTGTTCTTTGCCTCATTCAAAACCAATCGGCACCAAATGGCGGACGAGCAAAAAAGATGCCTGCCAAACCACGTTAAGGTGCATTGGAAGGCATTATAATCACCTCAAATTGCGGCTATTTTAATAAATTGGGCGTTTTATGGGGAATTCCAGTATGAGATCCCAGGTATCAGGAATAGAAAGGGAAAATTATCATTGACACTCAACGCTTCTAATCTAAAAACTCAAATATCAAAAAAAAATTATTCAAATAACCTGTAGTTCGGAGCTTCATCCGTGATCAGGATGTTGTGGGGGTGACTCTCGGTCATGCCGGCATTGGTGATCCGGATAAATCTCGCGTTCTTGTGCATATCAGAGATCGTCTTCGAACCCGTGTAGCCCATCGCCGATTTTAGCCCGCCAACAAGCTGGTACATCACTTCCCCGACATGGCCAACATAGGGGGTGACACCTTCAACTCCTTCAGGCACGAACTTTGAGCTGCCGATATCCTTCTTCTGGAAGTACCGGTCACTCGACTGTCCGGTACTCATGACACCAAGAGATCCCATCCCACGGTACTGTTTATAGCGCCGCCCTTTGATGGTGATTACTTTGCCTGGTGCTTCATCAGTCCCTGCAAACATGCTGCCCATCATGACGGTGTCAGCACCGGCGGCAATCGCTTTTGCCACATCACCGCTATACCGCACACCGCCATCTGCGATTATCGGAATACCTGCATCGCCGGCGATGTCTGCAACCTGTGCAATTGCAGTAATCTGGGGAACGCCGGTACCCGCGACGATACGTGTCGTACAGATCGATCCCGGACCAATGCCGACTTTGATCCCGTCGACACCGGCACCCACAAGGGCTTCCGCCCCTGCGCTGGTCGCGATGTTGCCGGCAATTACCTCTGCTTTCATGCTGCCCTTTATGTCTTTAACTGCTGCGACAACTTTCATATTATGGCCATGGGCGCAATCCACTACGAGTGCATCCACGCAGTTCTGGTCGAGCAGTTCCGCACGTGAAAAATCGAACGGGCCGACCGCTGCAGCCACCCGGAGGTTGCCTTTCGTATCACGGGTCGCAAGCGGGTA
>JBGOZZ010000314.1:0-2596 GCA_041480465.1 Methanoregula sp.
ACATGAAGGAAAGGTGCCTTCACCGAATCTCTATCTGAAGAGACTCTCGCGGGCGCTTGGTATTATTGTTGTTGCCGCAGCAACCGTTGTGATTGCAATGGCACCCCTTGCTTTGATGGACTTGTCAACGCTCAAGGGTTTTGCGATTATCACCATTCTCGGTGTACTCGTAGGTGTAATCGTCACCCGCCCGGCGTATGGGAGAATTATCATGCAAATCCTCTCCAAATAAAATACCATACCTTTATCTTTTTTTTAATCGACTATTCTTCCGGGTATGTTCAATGAGCAAACCGGTTTTACTTGATTTTTTTGCGACCTGGTGTGGTCCCTGCAGGATGCAGACACCTATTCTGGAAGAACTCGGAAAAAAAATGGGTGACGCGATCGAGGTACGGAAGGTTGATGTCGACCAGCACATGGATCAGGCAGAGAAATATGGTATCCGCGTTGTCCCAACCCTTATCATTGAAAAGGATGGGAAGATTATACAGTCCCTTGAGGGAGTTACCGACGCGGCAACACTCGAAAAACTATTGAGGCCGCTGGTGGGTTAAGTGAAGATTGGTATCGTGGGGGGGACCGGAGACATCGGTGAGGGGATGGCTATGCGCCTTTCCCCCCTATTTGACGTAATTGTCGGCTCGCGGGAGAGCGACAAAGCTGAGGCTACCTGCAATGTAAATATTGAAACCCTGAGAAAACGAGGACAGAAGTGTTCGCTCAAAGGAGTTTCCAATCAGACCGCTGTGGATGAGGCAGATATCGTAATCCTTGCGGTTCCCTACAAGCACCTGCTCGGAACATTAGAAAACCTTGGAGGGTTTGAAGGAAAGATAGTAATAAGTCCGGTTAATCCGATGGAAAAGAAGGATTTCTTCACCTTCGTTCCTCCTGCTGAAGGTTCCGCCGCACTCCTGATAAAACAGCTTCTTCCCCAGAGTGCCAGGATCTGTACGGCATTTAATACCGTAGCGGCAAACCGCTGGAAACTGCTTGATGAAGAGCTCAACTATTCAGTACCCGTCTGTGGGGATGACCATGGAGCAAAACAGCAGGTTATGGAAATGGTAAACCGCATTTCTAAACTTCAGGCATTTGACGCAGGTCCCCTTGCGGCATCGAACCTGGTCGAGTCCATAACTCCCCTGCTTCTCAATATTGCACGATATAACAAGATGAAAGATGTCGGAATCCAGTTCCGTTAAGATTAACCACCTTATCTGCGTACTCACCAACAGCTTTGGAGAAATACAATGGTGGCCGGGAAACGCAGACGAAGTGATGATTGGGGCAATTCTTACCCAGCAGACGCGGTGGGAGAATGTTGAGCGTGCTATCGCCAATCTCAAAAAAAAGGGACTCTGCTCTCTTGACACAATTTTTCCGGCAGAGATGCAGAAGATTGAGGATGCGGTCCGCTGCACGGGATTTTACCGGGTCAAGGCACGGCGCCTGAAATCCCTGGCCACGCACGTGATGGAAATGTATGGAGGTGCTGCTGGCATGGCCGGTATTCCCACAGTGCAACTCAGGAAAGAATTATTAAATGTACCAGGGATTGGTGAAGAAACCGCCGACAGTATACTCTGCTATGGGCTTTCCCGGACAAGTTTTGTCATCGATGCCTACACGGAAAGGATGGTACAATGTATGGGTGTAATGGAAGGACGTGGGGCTTTAAAGAGCATATTTGAAGAAGTCCTTCAGAATAATAATCATGAGTACCGGCAAGTACATGCGCACATTGTTGAGTATGGAAAAGAATTCTGCGGAAAAAAGAGGTGTTCTGAATGTATTCTGTTGAGTTTGAACGCATAGGGAAACGGCTCTTTGCCGAACACCTTGTCGGGGGAAATTTCGGAAATATCAGCATCAGGAGAGGCAAAGAGGGTTTTTTCATCAAACGCAGCGGTGCCTTTCTTGACGTTGCCACTGAACCTGTCTTTGTCACGCTCAAAGGAGATGCACCACCTGAAGCATCGAGTGAATACCGTGTGCATCTCGAGGTGTACAAACAGACCAGCCACGAGGCAGTTGTACATGCTCACCCCCCCTATACAATTGCCGCATCACTTGTCATGGATGAAATTGTACCCGAGGACAGTGAAGGCCGGATGTTTTGCCCAAAAATTCCGGTTGTTCAGGGTGCACCCGGTTCTCAGGAGATTGCAGAGAATGTAACCCGTATCCTTGCGTCTTCAAAACTGGTAATTGTACGGGGGCATGGGACCTTCGCTGCCGGAAAAACACTTGATGAGGCGTATGTATATACTTCCCTTGCTGAGCATTCCTGCCGGGTACTCAGTCTGAAACGGAGTTTATCCTTATAAAAATTGCTTAATCATCGGTTTATGAATATTTTGGGTAAACTACTCTTTTAGCACCTCATTTTAACGTTCCAGGGGGCTTCGCCTTCGGCTTGCCCCCGCCACTGTGGCGCGCCCCCATGTGCGATAACGCCGGAACAGGTAATACCACACTATCACACGGCGCAGGGGGTGGGTAAAGGGAGGGGATAGGCACTGTCTCCCTTTCTTTATGTATTTTGAAATGTTCTCAGAATTGACAAAAAATTATTGACTGCTGAACTTAC
>JBGOZZ010000315.1:0-2595 GCA_041480465.1 Methanoregula sp.
CTATCACCGGGGAATCGATCCCGGTTGAGAAGACATTGGGCAGCGAAGTATTCAGCGCGACCATGAATGAGACCGGGCGCCTTGAGGTCCGTACGACCCGGGTCGGCGAGGATACGACCCTTGCCCGGATTGTTCACCTTGTCGAAGGTGCACAGGGAACGAGGGCCCCGATTCAGGGGATTGCCGACCGGTTTACAACCTGGTTCCTCCCGGTAGTCCTCGTCATTGCTGTGATCGGGTATCTCCTGTCAAAGGAAGTTCTCGTCTTTGTCTCCATCCTGCTGGTTGCATGCCCCTGTGCGTTCGCGATTGCAACACCGACTGCAGTCACCGCCGGGATCTCAAACCTGGCCCGGCGTGGTGTCCTGGTCAAGGGAGGCAGTTTTCTCGAACTTTCAGGAAAACTTGACACCCTTCTGGTGGACAAGACCGGGACATTTACTCTCGGCAAGGCGAAGGTTGTAGAAGTCATTGCCCGTCCCGGATATCAGGAAGCGGATGTTGTCCTTCTCGCAGCAACCGCTGAAAAATTCTCGGAACATCCCCTTGCCCGGGCCATCCTTGCAGCTGCTATTGCCCGGAACATAACCGTCCCGGATCCAGAAGAATTCAAAAGCGAAACCGGTATGGGTATCACCGCACGGTCGGGTGAACACAACCTGATTATTGGTAAACCGGAGTTTCTCGTAAAGAAAGGTGTGCATCTGGGAGAGGATGTTCTCGGTATCGTCACAAAACAGATGGACCAGGGCAGGACTGTCATCATGGTCGCCAGTGACATCACTGTCGCAGGACTGATCGCCATTGCAGATGAGGTTCGCCCGGGAACAGCGGAGGCCATTGCCGCCTTAAGGAAGATGGGTGTAAAGAATATCGTCATGCTGACCGGGGATAATGCGATAGTTGCAAAGGCAGTGAGCGCCTCGATCGGCATTGACAGCTACCAGGCAAACCTCCTCCCGGAGCAGAAACTCGATGTGGTAAAGGAACTCCAGGCAAAGGGGCAGATTGTGGGGATGATTGGCGATGGTATCAATGACGCTCCCGCCCTTGCAAAAGCAGACGTTGGCATCGCGATGGGTGCATCAGGTACCGATGTCGCGATCGAGACTGCCGATATCACGCTCATGAAAGACGATCTCTGGCAGTTCGTGGACTTTGTCTGGATGTCCCAGAAAGTCATCCGACGGATCAAGATCAATATCGGGCTCTCCATGGTATACAACGCGATCGGGCTTTTACTCGGCGTCCAGGCTCTGCTCTCACCGATAACTGCGACCCTCTATCAGGAGGCGGGATGTATCTCTGTCGTACTGAGTTCGACTCTCCTGCTCTGGGCAAAACCGGGTTTTAGTCATACGACAGGAAGCGAGAAGAAGTAACCATTACGAAGGAATAAAAGGGTATACCATGACCGACGAACACGAAATACGGAAGATAGTACGGAAAAGCTACGCAAAGGTTGTCGAAGAGGGCTGCGGTTGCTGCGGTCCGAACTCCTCCTGCTGTGGCGGGGCAACAACTGCGGAGCAGATAGCCGGGAAGGTCGGGTACTCAGCTGAGGAGATGAGTGCTGTGCCGGATGGGGCAAATCTTGGCCTCGGATGTGGGAACCCGCTTGCCCATGCAGCGATTCATGAAGGGGACACAGTACTTGATCTCGGATCCGGCGCCGGGTTCGATTGTTTCCTTGCTGCCCGAAGGGTTGGAAAAACGGGACGAGTCATCGGGGTTGACATGACGCCGGAGATACTGATAAAGGCACGAGAAAATGCAAAAAAGGCAGGTACAACCAACGTTGAGTTCCGACTCGGAGAGATCGAAGCCCTGCCGGTTGCTGACAACTCTGTTGATCTCATCATCTCAAACTGTGTAATCAATCTCTCCCCTGATAAGGCGAGAGTCTTCCGCGAGGCGTACCGCGTGCTCAAACCCGGTGGCACGCTCATGATCTCGGACATCGTTCTGGAACGAGATCTTCCGGAGGCAGTCCTCTCATCAGTCGCTGCGTATGTCGGCTGCCTTGCCGGTGCGGTGCGGAAAGGAGTGTATCTCGACCTGATCCACGGGGCCGGATTTTCAGAGGTTGTGGTGCTTGAGGAGTCAACCTACCCGATTGAGCTTATGGTGAACGATCCCACGGCCCAGGCAGTCCTTGCCAACCTTTCTATCCCCAAAGAAGAGCTGCGCCGGATCGGGGAATCGGTGAGGAGTGTGAAGGTGAAAGCGGTTAAAAGAAAATGATGGATGGATTATTGTCAGGTTCTGGAAAATTGTTACAAGGTGGGAAAAATTACTGACGAAAGTCCCTTGATCCTCCTCACCTGCTCAGGTGTCTCCAATACCGGGAAACTTACAACACAGGTCGTGGGAATCCTTGCGCAGAAGGAGCCGGATCTGTTTGAAGGGCACCTGCATGCAAAGCAGTCCACCCGCGATATGGAAGCGGTGATCAATGGCGGAAAGGTGGTGGTGATTGACGGGTGCGGAGATCGGTGTGCAGCAAAGAAACTGAAAAGTCTGTGCATCACCCCTCACATCCATATCATTGCAACCGAAGAAGGGATCGAAAAGAACGGTATGGCTGACCCGAAG
>JBGOZZ010000316.1:0-2589 GCA_041480465.1 Methanoregula sp.
ACAGCCGGGTTGCTCTGCCGGAATACGCAATCCGGAAGGAGCCGGATCTTTGCAGGCATCATTATGTGCTCAAATCGCTGTTTTTCCTGGAGACGTTTCTGCTCATCCCGCCACGCGAGATACTGATCGATCAGCTGGTAGATTACCCTGCCTTCAAAGACTTTGACCTGCGTGTAGAGCGGGTTTTTGATCATCTCTGCGGCATCAGGGAGAATCTGGGTATTAAAAGAGAGGAGTACATGAAACACCGGGTTTTTGATAGTTTCGGTGTCGATGAGGTCGTGACGGCTGACGGGGCCGACCTCTGCCCGCATCACGCCAATCCCCTTTCCCTCAAGTTCCTTGCAGAGGGCCTCCAGCGCCCCGATGGTATCTGCTTTAATCACGATCCCTTCATCGGCAAGCTTGACGTGAATCTCCGTCATCTCTTTTTTTATCCTGGCCTCCACTTCTTCCCGGTTGCCCCGGATCACAAAAAATGGCGACCCCGCTATCACGCTCTCGAGGTTCGGAGCCGTGACCTTGATCCCCGCCGCTGCCGCCACGGTCTTCACCCGCTCGAACCGGTCCTCGACAAGAATCTCTTTCATCGGGCGGGGTTTTAACAGCGACCGCACTTTTGTCACCACGACATCATCCTGTGTGGCGACTGCAATTTCGTCCCCGATGGCCAGCGTCCCATCGTAGAGGATCACGTCAAGCGTCGTCCCGAGCCCCCGTTCTTCCTTCACTTCGAGGACGGTTCCGGCGCCCGGGCCTTCGACCAGAAGGGTGAGTTCCTCACCCATGTACCGCTGGGCAAGCCCGATCATCACGAGGAGCAGATCTGAAATACCTTCACCGGTATGAGCGCTGACCGGCACAATCGCCAGATTGCGCTTGAAATCAGATATCCGATCAAACCTGTCGGCTGAGAAGTCAAGTTCGGCGAGCTTCCCCACGATCTCGTAGGTCTTGTTCTCCAGATCCCCTTTCACCCGGTCGTTCTGCTTTGCAAAGGATGTAAGAATAGATTCATTTTCGAAAACCCGCCAGCCATGGATCCGGTCGATCTTGGTCGCGGCAACGACAAAGGGTGTGCGGCAGTTTCTCAGGATCTGGAGGGCTTCAATGGTCTGGGGCTGGAATCCCTGGTTGATATCGACCACGAGAATTGCCATGTCGGCCAATGCCCCGCCCCGGGCCCGGAGGGTCGTGAATGCATGATGTCCCGGGGTGTCAATAAAAAGCAGGCCGGGGATGTTGATGGATTTTCCCATGGTTCCGCTCATGGATCGGATCGCGTCTATGGGGACAATTGTCGCACCGATATGCTGGGTAATCGCTCCCACTTCCGAACTGACGACAGATGACCCGCGGATACGGTCCAGAAGAGAGGTCTTCCCGTGATCAACATGTCCCATCACACAGACAATCGGCGTCCTGACCTTCGGGTTTTCCGCCATACCCTGTCACCTCGTTCCCGCTCTGATGTGGGATAAAAAATTCCCAATTCCCGGTGCACATTCCGTGATGTGCCATTCCGTGCTGTTAAGGAATTGTGATCAGAGCCACCTGATATGTAATGGACATCTGACTCTATTAATAATCACCTTATGATCCTGCATGGCTGTTTTTACCTCCCTCCTGTTCACCGCTCTTTTCCTATCAGGTAATCAATAAGGATAGATTAATCAGAGTCCGGTGCAAATGTAAAAAGGACATCTGCCAGGGTGGGGTAGTTGGTTATCCTAGAGGACTGTGGATCCTCCGACCCGGGTTCGAATCTCGGCCCTGGCCTGATTACTATTTAATTAGTCTGATGCTCTTTTTGGGCGTGGATCCGCAGGTATTTTCGTCGTCTCATTAAAAAGAACCATGTGGTCTTAACTCTTTTGCTGCTGTCACAACATCGTTTTCCTGATTCTGACATCAGGTCAGGTATCAGCAGAAAAATGACTACAATTTCGAAGGGCTATTAAGTCGTCCACTACGTAAAGCTTAAGTTAATAGTCTGATTGAAACTGAGGATAGCAAGGATTTGGAATACTTTTGTGAAAAGGAGGAATTATTCCTTTATCGTAGTTTGTATTTTATAAACGATATCAGCGGTCAGACTATACATTTTGTGTTCAGGTTGAGCGAGATCAAAACATTTTTTCATAAGTTCGCTCTTTATTGTTCCAGTTGCGTCGAATGGTCTGTTCATTCCGGGGGTGCATTCCATTTCAGGCATAATAACCACATTGTGGTTACATTATATGAAATTATCTCAAAAATAATTTATAAATACTGCAATAAAAAAAGAATCAATCCCGATACATAACTCTTACATTCTATCAAAGAATTACTTCAATTAGTCTCACCAGATTATTGAACAGAACCATAAAGAGGTTTACAATTGGTGGAAGAATTCCAGCTACTCAACCGATGCGTCCGTGTGTACCGGTTCCCGGAGCAGGCTTTTTCACCTCAGGTCTTATCGTTCAGCACCCTTTAGTAGATCCACCGTATACCTGAGGTGTGGACGCACTTTCCCATGCCATTATAACAGTGATTATTTTCCTTACAGCTGGCAACTCGTCTTCTCTTCTCCCCTTTGCCATCGTC
>JBGOZZ010000317.1:0-2579 GCA_041480465.1 Methanoregula sp.
AGGGATTCTGTTAACCGGATATTCGACACGGTGGTTGTTCTGCCGCACAGCAACTGAATCCGGCATAACAACCCGGTTCCGGTACAGGGAAAGAATCTCTTTTGCCTTTTCTATTTCCGGCTGGTACTTGAGCTGGGCGATTAACTGGGTGGAGGGCTTTCCGATGTTGTAGCCGGCAGCGATCAAAAAGACATTCGCTACGACACCGATTACGATTACCTGATCTGCGATGTTGTTTGCAAGCACATGCCGGGCGACGTCGATAGAATCGTCTACTTTTGTGCCGCCAAGAACCATAACGACTGGACGCGGGGCGCCGGAAAATACTCTCGAAAGTGTCGAGACTTCCTTTTCCATCAGAAGGCCCCCCGCTGATCGCATGACAAGCGGAAGACCAACGATGGTTGGCTGCGAGCGGTGGGCGGTACCAAATGCGTCGTTTACAAAAAGATCCGCCATTGAGGATAACTTCTTCACCAGGTGTGTCTTTTTTGCCTCTTCAGGTTTCAAGATCAAGTTCTCTTCTGCATTGAACCTGACATTTTCCAGCATCACCACATCGCCGATCTTCATGGAATGGACAGCCTCACGGGCATGCTTGCCGAAAATGCTATCCACATAGGTGACCGGCTTTCCTAAAAGCAGCTCGAGCTTCTCGGCATGAGCTTCAAGCGTCGTAAAATCTTTTTTCCCGGGTCTGCTCTGGTGGGTGACAATCACCGTGCGGCTGTCAGAGAGGGCGTGAATTGTCGGAAGGTGCTCCCGGAACCGCTTGTCATCGAGAATAAGATTGGTGGTGGGATCAATAGGGGAGTTGAGATCAAGACGGAGGAGAACGGTTTTTCCGTTACATCCCAGCTCCCTGATGGTTCCAATCGGCATCCAGACCACCTTTGTTATGTTATGATGTGCTCCGGGCTTTGATCCTCTTCATCCGGAAGAGCTCTTCACGCTCCATCTCATCAAGGCGCATCTTGATGAAGTCCCGGGCTGCGGTGAGTTCAGGAATTACCTTGAACTCGAGGGCATTAACCCTCCTTTTTGTTTTTTCAATCTCGTCGAGCAGGCGTTTCATCGTGGTTTCAATTTCGGCGCTTTCTATAATTGATTCCACCAGCTCTTCGAATGCTGAAGCCGTTTCATCAATAACCGTTGAAGTCCCAAGAACGCCATAGCCCCTGTCGACAAGGCTTTTCTTTACCTTGGAAGCTTCAATCTGGGGAACGATTACCCCCATGATATTTTTGCTTTTCAGGGTAATCTCCGGGACCTCTTTTACCGAGAATGCCGCTGATTTCACACCGATAGCACCTTCTACGGTGTTGGCGAGTGCCATCATCTCGACAGCAACCTGATACTTGTCCAGAAGTTCGCCCCTGCTGTCTTTCGCAGTGGCAAGCACCTTGAAAAATTCAAGGATGAGTCCATCGCGCTTCATTTTGAGGATTTTATAGCCACGCTCGGAAAGCTGGATCTTCCGTTTGAGGTTGATCAGTTCCGACCGGGTCGGCTTAATATCACGCAGCGCCATGGAAAATTACTCCTTCTTTGCATCACGGAACTTCGGGTGGTACTTCTGGATCAGTTCGCGGTCGATACGGACCAGCTGTTCAACCGGCAGAGTTGATAACAGGTCCCATCCAAGGTCCAAAGTATCCTTAATCGTCCGGTCTTCATCATAGCCCTGTCGAACGAAACGATTCTCAAAGATATCAGCAAACTCCAGGAGCATACGGTCACGTTCCGAGAGCGCGTCCTTACCGACGATTGCCACCAGCCCGCGAAGGTCATTGCCTTCAGCATACCCGGCATACATCTGGTCGGAGACTTTCTTGTGATCTTCACGGGTATGCCCTTTGCCGATACCGAGGTTCATCAACCGCGAAAGCGAGGGCAGCACGTTGACGGGCGGGTAAATACCCTTCCGGTGCAGGTCACGATTTACCACAATCTGCCCTTCGGTAATATAACCCGTCAGGTCAGGGATCGGGTGGGTGATATCGTCACCTGGCATCGTCAGGATTGGGATCTGGGTGACTGACCCTTTGGTTCCTTTGATGATACCTGCCCGTTCGTACAGGCATGCAAGATCAGTATACATGTATCCCGGGTAACCACGACGTCCTGGTACCTCTTCACGGGCAGCACCGATCTGACGCAGCGCTTCACAATAGTTGGTCATATCGGTGAGGATGACAAGCACATGCATGCCAAGATCGAATGCAAGATATTCTGCGGTCGTGAGGGCAAGTCTCGGAGTGATGATACGTTCGACGGCCGGGTCATCCGCCAGGTTCAGGAAGACAACGGCACGCTCAAGAGCGCCTGTACGTTCGAAGTCCTGCATGAAATAATTTGCTTCTTCTTTTGTGATACCCATCGCAGCGAATACGACAGCAAAACCTTCTGTTGAGCCGGGCACCTTTGCCTGCCGTGCGATCTGGAGCGCCAGCTTGTTATGAGGAAGCCCTGCTCCGGAGAAGATCGGAAGCTTCTGGCCACGGACAAGCGTGTTCGTGCCATCGATGGTTGAGACACCGGTCTGGATGAAATCGGACGGATTCGCACGGGCATACGGG
>JBGOZZ010000318.1:0-2570 GCA_041480465.1 Methanoregula sp.
GTGATCAACCGTGCAGGTACGATGCCTAAAAAGATCGAAGAAACACTGGTAATCGATCTCCGGAAGGCGACATTCCAGCGGAAAAAGGATTTTGCAGAGATCACAAAACTGACTGATATCCTCGAAAAGAAGATGGAGAGAAAATAAAATCCACACAAATCCTTTCACTTTCAATTTTTTCTTTATTGGTATCAACGAATAATTTATATATAATTTCATACTAACTTATGGTAAATCATAATAGTGAATCAGGATGATGAGCAATTATAAACGTGTCACGATAAAGGTTCAGGGTGGGTTGAGCAATGAAGATCTCTGACACACTATTGCGATACTCCCCCGGCGCATGGACAGACAGATCGTTCCACCAGAACCTTCGCCGATTCCACCTGCAATAACCGTAGCGAATGATGAACAACGAATAAAAAAAACAAACAATACCATGAATTTCAACAATTTCACCATCAAATCACAGGAAGCCGTTCAGAAAGCAATGGAAATTGCAGCGGCACAACAGAACCAGGCCATCGAGACTTCACATCTACTCAAAGGGATGCTTCTTGTTGACGAGAATGTCATTCCTTACCTCCTGAAAAAACTGAATGTGAACCTCGATGTTTTCACCCCTGCGCTCGACAGGATTCTCGATTCTTATCCAAAAGTCAGTGGCGGGGACCAGTACCTCTCAAATGATGCCACAAAAGCCCTGCAGAAAGCCACCGCCCTTTCCCAGGAATCCAGGGATGAATTTGTCTCCCTGGAGCATCTTCTCGTGGGAATTCTTTCGGTGAACAATAGCACATCCCGGCTGCTGAAGGAGAATGGGGTTACGGAGAAAGACCTGAAAACTGCTATCCGCGAGTTGCGGAAAGGTGAGACCGTGAAGAGCCAGAACGCAGAAGAAACCTATAATGCCCTGAATAAATATGCCCGGAACCTGAACGATCTTGCCCGTACCGGGAAACTCGATCCGGTCATCGGTCGTGACGAAGAGATCCGCAGGGTGCTGCAGATCCTTTCGAGAAGAACGAAAAACAACCCGATCCTCATCGGGGAACCCGGTGTGGGAAAAACAGCCATTGCTGAGGGTCTTGCTCACCGGATCCTTGACGGGGATGTACCGGATAACCTGAAAACCAAGCAACTCTATGCCCTCGATATGGGAGCCGTGATCGCCGGGGCTAAATTCAAGGGGGAATTTGAAGAAAGGTTGAAAAGTGTGGTCAGGGAAGTGATATCAGCGGAAGGGGAGATCATCCTTTTCATCGACGAAATTCATACACTGGTCGGGGCCGGCGCCAGCGAAGGCGCCATGGACGCCGCCAACATCCTCAAGCCCGCGCTTTCACGGGGGGAATTGCATGTCATTGGCGCAACTACCCTGAAGGAATACCAGAAATATTTTGAAAAAGACAAAGCGCTCGAGCGACGCTTCCAGCCGGTGATGGTCAATGAGCCGGATACGCTGGATGCCATTTCAATCCTTCGTGGAATTAAAGAGAGATACGAAACCCATCACCATGTAAGAATCAAGGATGAAGCTATCATTGCCGCCGTTGAACTTTCGCAACGATATATCTCCGACCGTTTCCTTCCCGACAAAGCTATTGACCTGATCGATGAGGCTGCATCAAAACTCCGCCTTGAGATCAACTCGGTACCAGTAGAACTGGAAATGATTGAACGCAGGATCCGCCAGCTGGAAATTGAACGGGAAGCGATTAAACGGGAGAAGGACCAGGAAAAGCTGAAGATCCTGAATGAAGAGATCGGGAACCTGACCGAGGAACGGAACCGGTTGAAGGCAAAATGGCAATCGGAGAAAGATCTTGTTGAACAGATCCAGTCGCGTAAAAATGAGATCGAGAACCTGAAATTCGAGGACGAAGGTGCGCTGCGCAGCGGCGACCTCGAAAAGGTGGCAAAGATACGCTATAAAGATATCCCGGAGATCGAAAAGAAGATTGAGGGATTGAAGGAAAAACTGACCGTGCTGCAAAAGGATTCCGCGATGGTGAACGAGGAGGTGGATGCAGAGGAAATTGCCGAAGTGGTTTCCCGCTGGACCGGGATTCCCGTGAGCAGGATGCTGCAGAGTGAAAAACAGAAACTGCTGAGCCTCGAGGCCGAACTGCACAAGCGTGTCGTAGGCCAGGATGAAGCCATAGAGGCAGTTTCCGATGCAATCCGCAGAAGTCGTGCCGGATTGCAGGATACAAAACGTCCGATAGGGTCTTTCATCTTTCTGGGGACGACTGGTGTAGGAAAGACTGAACTGGCAAAAGCCCTGGCAGAATTCCTTTTCAACAACGAGAACAGTATGGTGCGGATCGATATGTCGGAATACCAGGAACGGCATACCGTTTCGAGGCTGATTGGAGCGCCTCCAGGTTATGTGGGATATGAAGAAAGCGGGCAGCTGACAGAAGCTGTCCGGAGAAAGCCCTATTCCGTGGTATTGCTGGATGAAATCGAAAAAGCCCACCCGGATGTGTTCAACATCCTGCTGCAGGTTCTTGATGACGGCCGTTTAACAGACAACAAGGGCCGTACGGTGGATTTCAAGAACA
>JBGOZZ010000319.1:0-2568 GCA_041480465.1 Methanoregula sp.
CAGAAGATTCGATCGCCCGCTCCTTGCTGCAGTATCCCGCAAGACCTTCATAGGGGATCTTCTTAACCGGGAACCGGATAACCGTCTTGCAGGAACCCTTGCAGTTACCATGATCCTGCTGAAGAAAGGTGCATCAGTAGTCCGGACACATGATGTGGCAGAAACCCGTGACATAATACGGGTATACGAACGTATGGAAAAGAGCGATGAATAGTTCATTTACCGTTTTTGGGCTCAGGACCGGGCTGATCAGGAGCGGTGACTCTGTCGAGGACTGCATGATTGCAGCAGCACAACGGGCATGCGGGGGTTTTAATGACGGCGACATCCTTGTTCTGGCTGAAACTGCCGTCGCAACGGCCGAAGGTAATATTATACCACTTTCTACCATCACCCCCTCAGCCTGGGCAGAGAAACTTGCCGCACAATACCAGATGGATCCCCGGGTTGTCGAAGTCGTGTTACACGAAACCGATTCCGTTGTCGGGGGGATATCCGGATTTCTTTTGTGCATGAAACATGGTACCCTGCTTCCCAATGCCGGGGTGGATGCATCAAATGCCCCGCTGGGCTGTGTTACTCCTCTTCCGGAAAATCCGGACCGCAGTGCCCTCGCCATCAAAAAAGCCATCGAAGCGCAATGCAACGTCAGGATCGGTGTTATCATTGCCGACAGCCGGACACATGCAATGCGTCGCGGGTGCAGTGGTGTTGCCATCGGTTGCGCCGGGATCACTGCAGTGATCGATGACCGGGGCAGGTGCGACCTGTTCGGGAGGAGACTTGAGGTAACAAAGCGTGCAGTCGCGGACAACATCACCTCTGCTGCAGAACTGGTCATGGGTGAGGCAGATGAGAGCACCCCGGGAGCTATAATCCGGGGACTGGGAATACCCATCGGGGATCAGACAGGTATCGAAACCATATCAGCAGATGAGTGTCTGTTTATGGGCTTGTTACGGAAAACCAACAGTATATCCTGATGATACAGGCAGTCGGCGGCAACACGATTCAGGATACGATCGCCAGGAAATTCTTACCGCCTCCATTCATCGGTCGAAACATTCCATTTTTCTGACTGAAGACCATCAGAAAATTCAGAATTGAAAATTTTTATGAATTCCCGGATTTTTTTGATTGAAAATCCAGAATTGAGTCCGACAGGTGTTCCTTTAACAATTTTTTCTGCAGGTTATTCATTCATTCAACTTTTTGTTTTCGCTGCCTTCCGCTCAACCCCAACCCGCCCTTTTTCAACAGAGAGCTCAAATCCGAGTTCTTCAAGGTACGCACGGCTCTTTCCCGTCCCGTGGATCATCAGTTCAGCCAGGTCCTCTTTCTCATCGATATCAGTATGGAGCCGGAACGAATCAATCACTTCGCAGGAAAGCCCTGCATCCTCAGCATTTTTTACGTGTTTGAGAAAACTCGTACCATAGTAATCGAAATGAAACCGTTGCGGTTCTTTGAGGTAGATGACGTTTGTCCCCCCTCCACGGCCTGGCACAATCGCCATATCCTTTCCGGTGGCAAGGACCCGTTTGAGGGACACTCCATCCGCAAGCGGGAGGTCCGCCATGATAATCAGGAGTTCCCCGGATACCTCGGGCATAAGCGAATTGAGCGTCTGGTTGAGGTCCGCATTCTTGACCGTGATCTGGATGTCTTCACTGTCAAACAGCTCGGTACCTATGATCACCGGACTACAGTTTACATCCTTTACTGCAGAAATGACATCGGCAAGCATCGCACGGGCAAAAGATTCCCTCTCTTCCTGGCTGAGCATGCAGGAGAGCCGGGTCTTCGGGTTAACCGGTTTAAAGGGAATAAAGGCATGGGGGCACATTTCATTACCGTGATATGCAGTGGAATGAAAAAAAGGTGCTGATATCGACACCGGAGTGTCTGGAGAAGAGGCTGGCTGATTCATATTCCGTTTTGTATAGAGTTATGGGTATGCAGCAGCGTCATATGATCAACTTTCAATAGATGGGACGAGTACCTTTTCTCATGCAGCACCGCGTCATTACCTTCTCGCGAAACGTGTTTCTCCCCCTCACTACGGTCTGCCGCAACCGCTGCGGGTACTGCTGTTTCCGTACTCCGGTCCAGGACGGGTGTCTCATGGCTTCCACAGACATAGACAAGACCCTCCGGAACGGGGCGGCACTGGGATGTACAGAAGCACTTTTTACATTTGGTGAGCGCCCTGAAGAAGAACCGGGTTTTCTGGCGTATCTTAACCGGGTCGGTTATACAACTATCCTTGATTATTGCGAAGCCATGTGCAGGAAAAGTATTGACTGCGGGATTCTCCCGCACACCAATGCGGGTATCCTCACCTATGATGAGATGGATCGGCTGCGTGTGGTGAATGCAAGCATGGGACTGATGCTTGAAACAACTGCACATGTCCCTGCGCACTCCGGGTCAAAGGGCAAGGAACCTGCCGTCAGATTGAGGATGATTGAGGATGCCGGAAAACTCAAAATACCTTTCACTACCGGTCTCCTGCTGGGAATCGGTGAGACGAGCGCCGACCGGGAAGAATCCCTCCTTGCAATCCGG
>JBGOZZ010000320.1:0-2553 GCA_041480465.1 Methanoregula sp.
CGCTCGCAGACGGTTACCGTAAAAAAGTTCGTCTCGCAACGAAACTTCCGCCCTGGTCTGTCCGTTCAAGGGAAGACATGGACCATATTCTTGATGCGCAACTCACCACTCTCAACACCGATCATATCGATTACTACCTGCTCCACAGTTTATCCGGAGCGAATTGGGAGAAGATGAAGAATCTTGGTGTCCGGGAATTCCTCGACTCGGCAAAAGATGACGGGAGAATAAAAAATGCCGGTTTCTCCTTCCACGGCGATGTTGCATCCTTTAAAGAGATTGTAGATGCGCACACCTGGGAATTCTGCCAGATCCAGTACAATTATCTTGATGAGCACAACCAGGCAGGGACCGAAGGGCTCGGGTATGCCGCCGAAAAACGACTTGCAGTTATGATTATGGAACCAATCCGGGGGGGCAATCTTGCCGGGCAGATCCCCACGGATGTTAAAAAAATCTGGGAGGAATCAACGGTCAAACGATCTCCGGCTGAATGGGCATTGCGGTGGGTATGGAACCATCCTGAGGTTACCGTTGTGCTCTCCGGGATGAATGACGAATTGCACATAGAGGAAAATCTTCGTGTGGCAAACGACGCTCTCCCGAATTCACTCACTCCCGATGAGCTCGCGATCATCGCAAGGGTCCGCGATATGTACCGGCGGCTGATGAAAGTTAACTGCACAGGATGCGGTTATTGTATGCCCTGCCCGGCGGGTGTGGATATTCCCGGTTGTTTTTCACTGTATAATGCCCATCACCTTTTTCCCCGCGACCGGAGTGCAAAATTCCATTATATCGGACGTCATGGCGGATTGCTCTCCAATGTTTCCTATGCCGGGTTATGCAGGGAATGCGGCAAATGCGCAAAGATCTGCCCCCAGCACATTCCTATTCCTGAAAGGCTCAGGGACGTGTCAAGAGAGATGGAGGGTATGATGAGGGTGGTCGTTCCGGTCCTCAAAGGAGGACTGTGGTGTATGGATCAGTTCGGGCATATCAGGCGCAGGTTCGCAGGTAAGTAGAGCCAACGGGTAATCTCTCCCTCTTCCCCTCCGATAATTATCGCTTAAAAGCGACTGCGTGAAAACAGAACCCTCATTAAAAAAAACCGGGGGTTATTGTGCCTGGTTCTTTTTTGCTCCACGGGACGGTGAAATCTCCCGTATCGATTTCATAAGGAAGAACCCGACTATACCAAACGTGATGATGGGTGAGACCCAGAACGGAATATGCACACCAAAACTATCCATGATCATGATGACTCCGAGGAAGAAGATGGAGTACATTGCCCCGTTCTTGAGATACAGGTATTTCTTTATATTGTCGACGTTACGCAAGGTCAGTTCCCGGACGACGAACGCCCCGATACCATTACCGACCAGGATAAGGGGGACTGCCATCGTAAACGCGAATGCACCGATGACTCCGTCAATGGAGAACGTTGCATCAATGACTTCAAGATAAAAGATCTTGCTGATATCTGACATATCCGATGTATGGAGCATCTTTGCTTCCGCCAGTTCTGCATTCTGCCGGAACCCATGGACGATAAAAAAAGCTGTAGAACCGACAACGGCACCGAATGCCATAAGCGGGTGTCTTACCAGCGCAAACCAGACAAGCCCGGTGAGCAGGATGGAGACAATGGCAAAAAACCAGACTCCTTTTGTCGCGATGTAGCGCTCCCCCCGGAGACCAAAATTTTTCCCCTCCAAAAACAGCCAGTGAAGGAAAAGGAAGAGCAGGAACGTCCCTCCACCCATAAGGAGAACCGGGGCTGATTGTTCAACTGCTGCAAGAACGAGCGGATCACTGGAGAACGTTGCCGTAAATGCCCCGATTGGACCCAGTGAAGGCGTAGACAACCAGACAATAAGCCAGGGAAGTAAACCTCTGACTGCAAAGACTGCAAAGATCAGTCCCCATACTAAAAACCAGTGTTTTGCCCGCTTGCTCATGGTCGAGAGCACTTCGGCATTGATTATGGCATTGTCTATGCTTGTTATCGTCTCAAACAAAATGAGACCTGCAATAATAAGAATGATAGAAAAAAGATCCATAGCTCAAAGAAACATTGGATTGAGTTGCGTATAAATATGTCCGGCCCGGGGGTCACCCTTTTCAGGGCCTCTCCTGGCACGGCGGGGGAGGGACTTTTTTTAGAATTTTCGGTACCTGAGCCGCCGCGGCAGCACCCCGCAGGGGAAGGCGTCGTTCATCATAAATAAGGATACCAGGATAACAATCCCTCATCATATCCAGGTACTACGGTTTTCTCATGGGGGAGCAAGGTCACCGCTCACGGGCGTTTTTTCCAGAACATAAAAATCTGAAGTCTGATGGGGGGCAACTACCTTTCTCTCTTCAGAACTGATACATTGGGCGAGCCGCCTGCCAAAGACAAATCCGCCGGGCACCACCCTGCAGGAATTAAAAATCAGCAAAGAACAGAAATGTTCACAGAAAAAATTACAGGAATTTATTAGGGTATACCGCAGAATGTAAATATATCTGACTCCTTAATCTGCTGAAGTGGGTTACTGTGATATC
>JBGOZZ010000321.1:0-2544 GCA_041480465.1 Methanoregula sp.
CTGAAGTTGTCCTGACCTTTATATTCCTCATCGCGATATTCGGAGCGACAAGCAGGAAGGCCCCTGCCGGTTTTGCAGGAATAGCAATATGGTTTACACTTGCCATAATCCATATGGGGGGTATCCCAATCACAGGTACTTCTGTAAACCCTGCACGAAGCCTGGGACCGGCACTTGTTGCCGGCGGGACTGCTCTTTCTCAACTCTGGGTGTTTATTGTGGCACCGATCATCGGTGCACTCATTGCAGCAGTTGTCTGGAAATATCTGTTTGAGGATTCCGCTACCATGGGATAACCAAGATCTTTTTAATTTTTCTTTTTCGGAATCCGATTTTTGTGAGCCCTATCAACAGCATCCAATAATGTTGGTAGCACTTTTTTATTGAAAAAAGAAGATTTTGGCCAGGATAATCATACTACAGCCGTATTGAATGTGTCGCAGGAGTCAATTTCTCCGCCTACAAAACCGGCGTTAAACCATTTCATCCGTTGTGCGGATGTTCCATGAGTGAAAGAATCCGGCACAATATAACCCTGTGACTGTTTCTGCAGAGCATCATCTCCGATCTTTGCAGCAGCGTTCATGGCTTCCTCAATATCGCCTTCTTCGATAATCTGACGTTGTTCGTCGGCATGATTCGCCCACACCCCGGCATAACAATCGGCCTGCAATTCCAGCATCACAGAATACTTGTTGGCCGTTACCTCGTTACTCTGGCTTTGGAGTCTCTGGACCTGATCCGATGTGCCCAGAAGGTTCTGCACGTGGTGACCCACCTCGTGTGCGATGACATACGCCTGGGCAAAATCGCCGGGGGCCCCTAACTGGTCTTTCAGTTCACGATAAAAATCCAGGTCAATGTACACTTTCTGGTCACCCGGACAATAAAAGGGGCCCATTGCCGACTGGGCAAACCCGCATGCGGATTCTACGCCACCGGAAAACAGGACCAGTTTGGGTTGTGTATAGACTTTGCCTCTTTGGGTAAAAATGCCCTGCCAGGTATCTTCCGTATCGGCCAGGACAACGGATACAAAATCGGCTGACTCATTATCAGCCGCTGACAATGTTACGGAAGGGTTCATTCCGTCCAGAGAAGACGACCCATCACTTCCGGCAATCATGCTTATTAGTGTACTCGGATCAGCCCCCATTAGCAGGCCGATAACGAGAATAACGAGTATCCCGATACCCCCGCCGATTGCTCCCTGCCTTACTCCGGATCCCCGTTGATCTTCGACATTATCACTCCGGCGACCGTCCTTCCATCTCATGTGAAATCCTCTCCCTTAATCACGTAATGACTCATTTAAACAAAAAAATGTTGTTGTTTCAGAAAAGATAGAAAATTTTGCTCTCTAACAAGGATACTGTTGAGAAATAAGTATGAACAGATCACTATAACAATAACCATACCGAAGCGATCTTCTGGAATTCTTAAAGAATATGATTGTATGAACTATCAGAATACCTGTTTCATGAGAAGGCTCAGAAAATAACCGGGTTCTGGAAAACATTCGAACATATTTTTCTCAAATTCACATCTGGTGTTTATTCACTACCTTTCGATACGATCGATACTCTGGTTTGCGGAAAAAAATCCATGCGATCATGGATAAGAACCTCGGATACCAGACTTACAAGGCGGTTTATCAATACCCCTATTTCATTCAAGATATACCAGCCCACCCGATGTTACTCTGCAAAAACCTTTTGGCGTGAGGTAAGCAGGTGCGTACTCTTCTTTAAACACTAAAAAAAGAGCCAAATCGGAAGGTTCTTACACCAGTCCCTTCCTCTCAAGATTCCTTTGAAGAGAGCGGCTCCAAAGAAGCGGTGGCTGGCGACCTTAAAGGGCCGCCTGTATTTCCTCTCTTTTCACTATGGGTGAAAATACGCAAATTACGGAAAATCTCGCCTGATAATGCTTCGCTTTTTTTGTCACATCGGACCGGTGAGCGTAGGCAGGAACCATCCAACAATGGTTGTCACTATCCATACGACAACAGCAATTAACAGGGATTTGAGCCAGCCGATTGTGTACAGTTTCTGCAATGCCAGCAGCCACACGATTCCTGCGATGATTGCAGCTATCCAACCCTGGCCTATCACATAGTATATGATAATGTATACTACAGTGCCAATAAGGGCTGCGATAAATGCAGTGGTTATGCCTTCCGTTTCACCAAGCAACTTTGCAATAACATAAATTATCACCGTTGAAATGATCAACGCGACAACAAATGACAAGAGGGTAAAAACAATTGATGCCATAGTCCATTCCTCTCCTTTTATAGTATTAATAGTATCGAGTGGGCACTGGTCGATAAAAGTCTGGATTTATTTTAACTCCGTAAAAATCTACAGTATCACTGCTTGTCAATAAATATCAAAAAAGATTGTTATCTCTTTTGGGTTGCATCCTCTTTCATCATAAACCTGACAATAAGGAATACAACCAATGCTATGATAACAAAATTAATAATAGCGCCAATAATAAAACGAGAATCGGTCCTTTTGTAAACTCTTTGCATTTTCGCAC
>JBGOZZ010000322.1:0-2541 GCA_041480465.1 Methanoregula sp.
CGGGATTGTAGAAGCCATATGCTCCGCCATCCCCTTTATTGGACAACTGCTCTTATTCCTCATCACACCGTTCATCGTCCTGTTTGAGGCACGCTACATTTGCCAGCTCTACGACAGTGCAGGACCGGCGTAATTCTTTTTTAACCACTGATACCCGGGCTCAAAGACAAAGCCTTGTCTTTCACTCCGAATCCATTGTGAGAGGATTCGATACGGGGCTCAACAAAGAACAAAAAACAGCGGCTCTTTAACAGCCTCGCTACCGGGTTCTCCTGAAAAACCGGCCCGGGAGAAATGGACTTTCTCTGAAGCACAGTTGTTGTCATGCTGTTAATCAATAAGAAAACAGATTTTGTTCCCGGGACCGGGTCAATAGTTATTCCTCCCGGGTAGTCCCACCCGCAGGATTTTGACCGTTCGCAGATCTTTCCATCATCTCTTAACGATATTCAGGCTTACCAGGGTAAGGAGATACCGTACCTCAGATTTCGTGCCTAATCATTTGCCCCGGAGAATACAGGTTTTCTTTAAAACCAGCATACCAACTCTTTTTCAGGTCAGGGTAAAACGGTAAATGACAAAAAAAGAGTGAGGAAAGTCCTATACCACATGGCTGATACTGACTTTACCAAACGATGTTGAGTTCTTTGCAGAAGCTAATAACGCCCCGTTTTTCCATAATTCGACTGCTATCTCATGGGTTGTCGAATCATCCTGCTTGAAGAAGGTTGCGCTGACGCTTCCCGTCGCATTCGTAATTTCATATACCCGCTCACCGGAATTTTTAACCTGCTGCATCGTACCAGCCATACCGTACGTCCCGTTAAAGGATCCGAGATAACTGACTTTTACAAATACTCCGGTGACGGGGATGGTGACCTGCACGGTTGGCTTAACCGTCAGAGTACTGGATACCTGACTTGTGGGTATCTGGGTACCGGAAACCGTTGTCACCGTAGTGGTCGGGGGCGTCGATGGCTGACCTGTACAACCACTCAGGAATACAATTCCTACCAACGACAAAACGAGTAAAAGCACTCCTGCATTTCTTCTCATAGTGAACCCTCGCCGAAAATGATCGCTGGACTACCGAAGGGTTGTCCCGCCGTTCCTTTTGTGTAACTCGTCATGAAATATACCTCATAATACTAATATATATATAAGCGATAAATAAGCGAAATACTTTGTTAATGCAAACCTATACCCGCATCCGGTTGCCCGGGTGTCCTGCCACAGATATCATTCCTTGAAAAAAGCCCCTTCCCTAATCCATGAGAAGCCTCTGTGCAAATGCCTCGCATGCCTTCAGATGAGGACGGTCCTTTTCGGATAAGGTCCATGCAACACTGAACAACAGGAGCAGAGCATTGTCAAGAGTCGTATAAAATTCCTGGTCATTCCCCGGAGAAACAGGCACAGGTTTTGCCAGCAGATCAGCATCCTCAGGTAAGAATGTCAGGAAGGTCTGCGGCAGGGGCAGTGACTTGTCAAGGAGTGCTGCATGCTCTCTGACGATTTTGAATGCACGGGTCAGGCAGGGGTTATCACCGCTATCTTCCAGCTGCCCCGCAGCTGTTCCTGATACCCGTGCTGCTTCCCCATAGTTACCCTCAGCAAACCGCACAAATGCCAGAGTTGCATTGTGCGCTGTTTCAGGATCAAGTTTACCGCAGGTGACACGGGTTTGTCCGATATATGTTTTGAGGGGGTCTGCCAGTTCCTTCACCCCAAACGCTGCTGTACCGGGTCTGCCGAACCGGAACTTCAGCCGTACGAGCAGTATGGTAAGACTTGCGGCGTACAGCAACTCAAGAATTACTGACGAAATAACATCGGTCGGTATTGCGATGAAGATGAAAGAATAGAGCGGTGTAGATAGTGCGACGATGTCTTTTTTGGGACGGATCCAGGCAAGATACGCAAGTACCCAGGAAGCAAGGACGCATCCAAGAATGGAGATCCTGAAATCCAACGGAATATTGCTGATCCAAAAAATAATGGCAAGCAGTGCTCCGCCAAACGAAAGAAGGGGAACGGCAAGCTCCATCCGCCAGTACGACATTTCTTTAGCTGGTCTTTCCTGTTTTGGATTATCTGTGGGTATACCTGGCATGGAAACAAACCCCCTCTGGAAAAGGATTGTTCAAGGAATGAATCCTGAAATTGCGAAGATTATCATATTATGATTTTTTTATTTTCCTGATCAAAATACAATTAATCACCGGGTCACCGGTGACAATGTACCTGTGGATTACCTGACCAATCACCTCAACGATATCATTTACCTTCACATCTTCATCAGGACTGGTAAACATCTTGACTGAGATCGCGCCTGAACGATCTGCGACAAGGTACTGGGGTCGGTTCATGAACTGGAAATATACCCGTTCTACTACACCCTCAACCCGCACGGGTTTTCCTACCATGCTCTCGTTGATCATCTTAATCCGCACCGTTTTTGCCTCTGCCTCATAGACAGGGGCAATATGTGCATACTGACTGCGGCTCATGTAATTGAGAGCCGTGGGAATCACGAGGAGC
>JBGOZZ010000323.1:0-2538 GCA_041480465.1 Methanoregula sp.
TATACCTTGTTACCTGCACACTTTTTATTTCGGAACCGACACCATGCTTTGCATGGTTTTCGTCGGTTCTTCATCAGATCTTGTGGATCACCTAATTGGATATTCAAGCACTTAAACATTATCTCTCCTGTGCCACGGGTTTTCCCCGCCAGTCATAACCGGACCCACTGTATTTCTATCAAATGAGTATACTATGGTAATTTTCAAGCAGAAAACCGGAACCAAGAGTGCTGTCAGATATCTGAAAAACCCGTTCCCGGATGTGACAGCGTTCGACACCCTCATCCAGTCGCTCATCCAGAAGAATCCGCTGGGGTGTATATCTATATGAGCACGAAGAAGAACCATCCGCTTGTTATGACGGTGCGGGAGATGTATACCGCGAAATTCGTATACAAAAATGCAAACGGAAAGCGGATCGGCCATGGGCTGGACATGTACAATTCCATCGAAGGATACGAGAATGGTATTGCCTCCGTGATCTCGAACATGGCAAACGTCGCGGCGCATGGCGGGAAAGTGCGGCATATTCCCGCTGCCGACCTCTTCTCCGTCACGCTGAAATGCCACGATCCGATAGGAGGGATGTACTTCCTAAGTATCGCCCGGGACCGGGTGACATTGTCATCTTGTAGCGATGAGGCGATCCGTCACCGGGTTGAGCAATGGGCAGAGGGGGTACCGGCTCTAAAGTAGATCCCCCAGGGGGAATACGGAATAGCCATGCTCTTTTTATTCAGCGAGAACTTCTGGCATGGATTCCACTTGGACCCGGCACACCTGCACGTATACATCGCCGAAGAACTCTTCCTGCCGCAGGGAACACCGCCCTTCCAGTGCCAAAAAGAGGAGAGGAATGTACACCTCCGGTATACCCCAGCCCAGCTTCTGGCAGAGTTGCACGAGCGTCATCTCTTCTTCCGGATCTATACAATCGAGACATCCTTCAAGGACAGTCATTGCCGATTCCTGGTAACCTTCATCATGGGCAATACCGACAACGTCGTCGGCATAGATCAGGTCATCGCTGCTGTCCGTGAGGCGGCGACGCCTCCGCTCCTCTTTTTCGATGTTTTTCAGTTCGATGATCAGCTCAAAGAGCGTGACCGGGCTCTTTCGCATGTTCTTCCGGTCAAGCCGGCGTTGTATCTCGTGTTCCAGCCGCTCAATAGGTCCGAGCCGGCCCTGATAGTCAATCTCAGAATCGAGTTCCAGGTCAAAATTCTCGCCGAACAATTCATCGTCATCATCCGGGCTGACTTCTTCGGCATCCGACTGGAGGGAGAGATGTTCTGACTTCATCCTCAGAAGTGTGGCTGCATAAAAGAGCGTCCTCCCCGAGACCTGGAGGTTGAGCTGCCGCCTCCGTTCCAGTTCGGTCAGGAACCGGTCAGTTACTTCAATAATATTAATGTTCCATGGATCGATCTCCCCGCGTTCTGCAAGGCCGACAAGGATCTCAACCGGGTCTTCAACTATATCCTGGTCGGTCGGATCCACCGGTTCAGTCACTTCAGATACCGGATATTCTTCTGCTGATCCGACGAGCTCTTTTCTATCGGGAACGTCAACAGGTGATCCATTTGGTTGTTGAGGGATCTTGGGAGAATTTTGCCCGGGTTCATCTCCCGCCGGGTCAGCCATTTGCTTTTACTCCGGTGACGAGCGTGCTCTTATCCGGTCGCAGGGTGACTCCCATAATCCGTTCTGCTGCCTCAATCATGGGTTTGCGCAGCGAGACTATGACAAACTGTGACTGCGGTGAGAGTTCCATTATCATGGAAGCAATTCGCTCGACATTGGATCCGTCAAGTGACATGTCCACTTCATCGAACGCGTAAAAGGGGGCAGGGATATACCTCTGGATAGAGAAAATGAACGCGAGCGTGGTAAGTGATTTTTCACCTCCTGACAATGAAGAAAGGAGGTGGACTTTCTTGTCGCGGGGCTGCACGGCAAATGTCATGCCACCGGCAAACGGGTCCTCCTCATTCTCGAGGATAAGGTGCCCGCTGCCGCTCGTGAGCCGGGCAAATACCTCCCGGAAATTCGCGTCAATCGCACGGAAAGCAGTGGAGAATGCCTCGTATTTCATCTGCTCAAATTTCTCTATCCGCTCGATAAGGGTCGCCCGTTCACGGGACAGGGTGTCTTTTCTCTCCGTTCGTTCCTCAACCTGCCGCTGCACTTTCTCGTACTCTTCAATCGCGAGCATGTTCACTGCCCCGACCTTCCGAAGTGCCCCGTCAGCCTCCACAATCTTCCCTTCGATTTCAGAAAGCGACAGGTTTGTGTCCATATCACCTACCTGCTGCCTGAGCGAATCCACTTCACTGCCGAGAGTGCGGGCGCGTTCCTCAATCGCACTCGTAAGGATTGTGATCCGCTCTCTTTCAGCATCGAACTTCATAATCTTCAGTTCAGAGTCCTGGATATGCTGGGAGGCATCTGCCCTCTTGGAACGCAATTCATCGAGCACACCGGAAAACTCTTTCTGCCGTTCTTCGAGTGCGGCAATCTGTGACTTGTGAGCGGCAA
>JBGOZZ010000324.1:0-2537 GCA_041480465.1 Methanoregula sp.
CTTATTTTCACGCTCTCGGGTTTTAGCAGGAACTCGCATGAATATGGTGTTCGCAGCCTAACGATGAAAATCGTATTATCCAGATAGAATGAGGAGTGGCAGCAGTCTATACTGATAAAGGATGAACGCCGCCGCCCCCGACGGGGCTCCCCCGCGGCGGATCAGGCACCAAAAATTCCGAAAACTTTCCCTGACCCGCCGTGCCTCGAAGAGGCCCTGAGGCGGGTGACCTCATACATAATGTGATTTTTATAAGAAAACCCCAGTTTATCGGGAACGCCCTATTGGTTTTTTCTCTGATGCCCGTGCCCCACTATGACATCTTCCTTGTGCGATACCTACGACAAGACGAGAGAACAGTAAAGAAGATCCGTGACATGCAAGACAGCCTTATTGCAAGCTCACGGGGAGGTGAAGGATCGAGCCAGTCACCATATACTTCTTATCGGAATTTTCACGAATATTTCAGAATCCAAAAGAAACCGTGGACCAGCCAAAAATCCTGTTTTTATTCAGCTGCAGAGCAGTTCAACATCCTGGGCGAGATGAGACATTCTTCTTCTCACCTTTCTGGGCAGGTGAATGGCCGACGCGATACTTTCCTCAATAATCACCCGCCTCTTTCCTTCAATAAGGTTATCTGCATGGGTAACGATCTTCTCTTCTGTAGTCAGCGGCATGCAGTCACGGGGAGACAGCCGGAGGAGAGTACATTCATCAGCCGTGATCCCTGCACCTGTATGGCACTCGGCAATCCGGGCGATCTCCTCGCTGATCCCATGGGCCCGCAGGAGATCTGCTCCATGCTGTGCGTGCAGGATTGTATGGGTCGCCCCCCTTCCGATATCATGGAGCATCGCACCTTCACGCACCAGATCAACCCGGACAAGGGAATTGAGTGCTGCATACCCGAGCGCAACATCCCGCACTGCCCGGCAATGAGTGATTACCTTTTCGCTGCATCCTGCTTCACGAAGCAGGTTCTCACAGGATTCATCCGGTTGGTGCGGCATGTCCCAGTGATTTTTTAATATCGACGATGCGTTGTTTAAGAGATCGCAGGAGCATATCGTTGTCAAAATGCGTTACGGCTTTCCCGCAGCCCGGACAGTTGAAATCGCACCCCATGGCTTGCGGGAAGGTGAAAAGCATCTGGCAGTCCTTGCAGATAAAGAAGTCATTTTCTTCTTCGTACTTCTCCCGCCGTTCAAGTTTTTCCAGCACGAGGGCCATATCTTCCCGTATCGCATCATAGATGTGATCGGTACGGAGCTGCCAGAGATAGGTCAGCCAGCCGGTTTCATTGTTTTTGATCCGGTGATACTCCGCAAGCCGTTTTTCATAGAGAGTATACAGGGTATGCCTCACTGAATTCAGGTTGATACCAGTTTTTGCTGCGAGATCTTCATCACTGTGCTCTCCCTCGCGCGGGAACCGTTCGATGAGGTTGAGCCCCTCATCCTTCACCAGACGGTGAAGATATGCACGAAGTGCGGGATCGTTCAGCAGCTCGTCTATGGGATCCATCACCGTATGTATTGTCGGACGGTGCTAATATGCTTATCCAGAAGAGAGACTGCTGCTTCCCGTGTCGGCCCCCAGCCAAACACACTGATCAGTGCCTGACCCGCCTCAAAAAAAGTTCCCGGCCAGGGGATATCTGCAACACAGGGCGCAAGGTGTTTAAGATCAGCAGTAATAGTCAGGTCCCGGTCGGCAAAGAGGATGCTGCGAACCGCAACCTGCCGGGGGGACAATAAACCTGGAGGAAGTTTTCCCCTGCAGGCATCGATATGGTACTGGAACAGGTTACATCCGTACGCCATTTCAACGGTATCAACAGTCCCCTGGAACCGGGGATTCACTTCAATTACGCAGGCCGAATTACTATCGAGAACGAAATCAATCCCGATTGTCCCGGTGCACCCGCTTGCAGCGGCTATCCGTTCGGCTACGGCAATCATATATTCACGGAGCGGGTGATCAAGGGGCGTGATTGAACCGCAGAACCCGAACCTGGATTCGCCTTCCCCATGCAGGAGCTGTTCGTTGGCAGCAATTGCCCGTGCCCGTACGCCATCCGTAACACAACAGACACTGGCCGGGGTACCCTCAACGATCTCCTGGCAGATGTAAGGTATCCCGGGGTACATGTTCTCCCATGAAGCGAGCCCGGCAGCATCCAGAACAATCGTATTTCGCCAGCCACCGGCACCCCTTTGCGGTTTGATCATGACAGGATATTTTCCGCACGATAAAAGCCGGGGGACAGGAACACCGAGGGTTTCAAAAAATTGCTGGGTATCCAGTTTATCGATGAAGTGGCGGACGGTATCTTTTGAGGTCCCGCAGAGCGGGAGAGGGGTGGACAGGTCTTCTGCACCGGAACTGGCAATAAAGAGGTCAAACCTGTGACGCCGGCACAACGTATCTATCGCACCAGGAAGGTCGGCGAGGTCATCAAATTTTTCCCGGTCTGTCGTGTACCAGGAAAGATCCTGGTCGCAGAAATGATCGGCGGCGCATACCTCATAACC
>JBGOZZ010000325.1:0-2536 GCA_041480465.1 Methanoregula sp.
CAAAAGTTTGGACGCATTTAATCTGAGTATCGTCGCATCCCGATTCCTCATTTTCAAGTCCTCAATTCTGAATAATAATTTCGGACCTGAACGAATGTCACCCGACTCAGGGCCTCTCCGAGGCACGGCGGGACAGGAAGGATTTTTAGAAATTTCAGTAAATGATCCGCCGCGGGGGCGCCCCGCTGGGGGCGGCGGCGTTCATCGCAAATCGGATTATAACACGGACAGGTTGATTTTCAGGAAATGCACCATTTTCTCCGTTGACCTTCTCGGTTATTTTCATTCTGAAATCTATGTTCTCGAGAATGGCAAAATAAACGCAATTATTGCAGGAAGTTTATCAAGCAATCACTAAAAAAAATTCTTCAACAGCTGCATCTCAAAGAAAAATCCACAGAACCTGGACAACGGGTAATTATCCGGAAAAAAGAGTTAGACTTCAGGGCTTTGAAGCCAGGTCAACATCTTCTTTCTTGATCGTCTTTCTTCCTGCGTGCTCTGCAAGCTTGTTTGCTTCCTTGGTAAGCTGGGCGATGTACTTCTCTGCCTTGACAACAAGGGCTTCAGCTGCATCGCTGCCGACTCTTTCGGCTCCGTTTTTCTTTGCAATCCTTACAACTGCGGCGATTGGTAAATCTGCCATTTTTTCAACCTCAAAAGGAAAGTCTATTGGTATATATAAATACTTTTTGGGAAAATCCCGCATTTTATCCAGCATTATGATATTGGAAGGCATCCTGCCAAGCAAGGGGAAAACGAAGGGCAAAATGTCGCAGAATAATTTTTTTCCCGTTTAAATCGCTCCATATCAAAAACAGGGAAATTTTAAAGGGTTTAAATTATTCCAACAAAGATGCAGCGAGCAATAGCGCATTGGCATAATTTGGTGAGGCGCGCGAAGTATCCACGAAAATTCTGCTGATATTTACTACGGGCGCGCCATGCCCGTGCCCGCCTCCCAGGAACGTGAGCGTGCGAAAGACCAGATTGCCCGAGATGCCATCCGGTGCGATGATCAATCCGCAGGTCTCAACAGCATCCTCGATCAGGATCTCGCAGTGTTCGGCATCGCCCAGCCGGGCGACCAGTTCTGCCTCGGCCATGCTGGCATCCACCTGACTGTGCCGCCCGACATCTCCCAGCCTCCCACCGGACAGGACGCCGACTTTTCCGGGGAGACCGAATTTTTGCGCAATCCGTCGTCCTTTTTTAATCAGTTCAAGTTTTTCAGGAACGGTCCAGCCTTCGTCCACCCCTACCGGCGTGAGAAGGAATTTTTTTCCGTACACTGTCTCAAGAAGAGCGATGCGTTCAAGATGATCAACACCTTCTGCTTTTTTCAGTGCCCTGAGCGTGGAATTTGCCGGCAGCGTCCCCCTGACGGCAGCATCGATCCTGCCGGCCACGAGATCATCGATAAGTGCCTGTTCGGGATTGTCATGCCCAATGATCTCGACGGCGGACCCGGCTGTTTTTTTGTCGACAATCCCCGGCCTGCAGTAACAGACTATAATAAAATTTCCTCTCACGCTGTTTGCGCTGTCGATGACTTTCTGCGCATCCTCAGCGATCCCTATCCCGATACGCCTTATCTTTGCAGGCATGCAACGTCCTCGTCAGAAAGGTGCATGATCCCGTTATCGATAAAATCAAAGACCTGCGTCTCCTGGCCGTTGTAGGTGATACGCAGCTCCCGCGTAGTGTTGACTGCCCCAATCTCGCAGGCGGTCATGCCGACACCGGCAAAGAGACGCACAAGCTCCTTCACATGCTCTTTTTTCGCGGTGAGGATGAAGCCCATACCGGGATACATCCGGACCCATTGCTCAAAGGTCATATTGTTTTTTGCCAGGTCTGGTTTCGGGATCAGCGCGAGATCGATCTCCGCCCCCTTTCCGCTGACTTCAAGGAGCATCCCAAGCGTCCCGATAAGGCCGGGGTTGCTGATATCCTTGCCCGCTGTCACGAGGTGACGTTGACCGATCTCTTCCAAAAGTGCGATCTGCGATCTTACTGCCGCAGCAGATTTCATGGTCACCGAGTCCCAGTTCAGTGAGCAGGAGGGGTGGACGCGGCCCGAGAGATCTATTGCAGTGACCACACGATCCCCTTCACACGCCGTATGGCTGTAGATGATCGAGTCAAGCCGGGCAGAACCGAGAATCGAGACATCGATGACGCTGTAGGGTGCATCCGGGTGAAGGTGTCCCCCGACAATCGGTACCCCGAACTGTGCAGAGGCGTCATGCATCCCTTTTACCACCTGTTCCTGTACCGTAGTCTTTGCGATAGAGAATATATCGACCATCGCGATGGGATGACCGCCCATCGCCGCGATATCATGAATGTTTACCAGCACCGAACAGTATCCCGCCCAGTACGGGTCTGCTTCCATGAGCCTGCTCCAGATGCCGTCAGCGGCAAGGAGGAGGGCTTCACCATGGTGCTCGATTACCGCTGCATCCTCACCGAATGAGGCGATAACATGGGGGGCGTCGATCTTCAGGGCCCTGACCATTTCACCGATGGTATG
>JBGOZZ010000326.1:0-2533 GCA_041480465.1 Methanoregula sp.
GGGACGAGCTGCGGGTGTACGGCGTGAAGTAGAGCGTGTACTGCGACTGAAGAAATGACAAAAATTATGAAGTTATCACTGGGCTGGTACGGGACGAATGGGGATGAACAAAATGGTTAATACATGATATGATGAAGAAGGAAACCGGAAGCTGCTACTACCGTCAGGAGTAGCGGCCGTATCTTTTGTGTGCCTGTTCGATTGTCATCAGATCAAGCACCAGGACGATGTTTGATTCTTTGTTAGTCCTGAAAATAACCGTGTAAGTCCGCCCGATGTGCATACGATAGATCTGCGTTCTGGAATAGAGACATTCAATAACGGGGGTGTACGGATGTTCCAGTTTACGGAAGTGGCTGAAAATATGCTCCCGGATCTTATCCGGATACTTTTCAAGGGTCTTTATGACGCCCCGTTCAATTCGTACATCCATCAGTACTCCCCATTCAGTCACACAGCCTTTTGCTCCTCATTACCAGATAGCAAAATCCCGCCAGACTGTTCTTTCAGCCTGATTTCCGGATATTGAGCTCCTTTGCTGCATCCTTCAGGCTGATGAACTCGCCGTGCTTTTCAATCTCCTCGATGTGAGCCAGAAAATCATGTTCCTGTTTGAGTGCGATCAATTCAGCCAGGAGTTGATCATACGTCTGACCGTGTTTTTTAAGATCTGCAAGGGATTCCCAAATCTCTTCAGTCACGGGAATTCTTTTGTTTGCTACAGCTGTCATACCTTCATCACCTACTGAGACAAATCCGGAACTTACAGACGTTAAAAATATGTAAGTGTTTACAGCGTTGTAAGCGTATTAAGATAAAAGTTATGCAGCTGGTTCTGATCCCGAAAAATTGGATCCCAAGGGAGAATGTTTCAGTTCCTTCAGGAATTCGGTAAATAAATGTCGGGTTTTTGGATCTTCAGCAAATAATGTATGGAGTTGACAGGACCCCCGATCCATAGTACGCTTCAGGATCCTCTTTTCCTCTCCCTCAAGACAAGGTCTCTGTCGCTTGAATCGTTCACGCCTTGAAGAACGCGAGCAGCTCCGCGTTGACCTTATCCTTGAGGGTCGAGCACATGCCGTGCGGTGCACCCGGATATATCTTCAGTCTGGCGTCTTTGACTATTTTGGATGAAAGCATGGCAGAAGCGCCTATCGGTACGATCTGGTCATCATCGCCGTGCAGGATGAGTGTCGGCACGTCGATTTTTTTCAGGTCTTCTGTGAAATCGGTCTCTGAAAAGGCCCTGATGCAATCGTATGCGCCTGGCATACCGCAGAGCATTCCCTGGAGCCAGAACGAATCCCGGAGTCCCTGCGAGACCTTTGCCCCCGGCCTGTTGGCACCGTAGAACGGCATGGAGAGGTCCCTGAAGAACTGCGATCGGTCTGCCTGGACACCGGCCCGGATGCCGTCAAAAGTCTCTATCGGTAATCCTCCGGGGTTGGCGGCTGTCTTTAGCATCAGGGGAGGCACCGCACTGATCAGCACGGCCTTTGCCACGCGCTTCGTACCGTGACGGCCGAGATACCGGGCGACTTCCCCGCCACCGGTCGAGTGGCCGACATGGATCACGTTATTCAGGTCGAGTTTTTCGACAAGAGTGGCTAGGTCATCGGCATACGCGTCCATGTTATTACCCTTCCATGGCTGGCTCGATCGGCCATGGCCGCGGCGGTCATGGGCGATGCAGCGGTATCCGCGTGAAGCGAGAAAGCTCATCTGGTCTTCCCATGCGTCCGCACTCAGCGGCCAGCCATGGGAAAAAACAACGGGTTGCCCGCTGCCCCAGTCCTTGTAATAGATCTGGGTTCCGTCTTTTGTCGTAATAGCAGCCATCTGAAATTCTCCTTTTTCAGGTTCAGGATTGCATAAATCCCCTAAATAATTTTCGGCGAATTATAAAAATGATAATGAATTAATGCATCCTGCTGATTCTTTTCCCCCCTTTGATCTCCTTCTACCACGGGAATTATTTCTGCAGGATGGAATATCCTCATTTGGTTCATATAATAGATAATTTTGATTTAAAAAATTACGTCGAATGAGATATTTTTTCAATGGTACTTATTACTATCAGCCTTCACTGCCTGGAGAAAATGATCCCATACGGTCGTCTTTCTGCTGGTGATACTCCACCAGCCTCCGCACCTCATCCTGCACCTTCTGTTTATCTTTGAAGCCGGTAAAGAGGATCCGGACATTATCGATGTCGTCTTTCAGGTATGCTGCTTCAGGCCAGAGGATGAGCACAATCTGCCCGTCCGGCCCGAAATGGTGCTCCTCACGCTCCCCTTTCATGTAGCGTTCCCGCTGCTCCTTAGTCGGGGCTGCGTATTTGTTCTCGTACCTGAAGACGGCCATATTTTATTCTCGCGGTTAGTGAGTTTGTGGTGGGGGAGGTTAAAGTTGTTGAGAATGAAAATGTTTGAGATGGTTGGCTCTTTTTTATTCCCCCCTCCTCCTTCAACAACGAGCAATACGATTTTCCGATTCTGTATTTAATGGTCATGAGGGTTCTAATCCGGAC
>JBGOZZ010000327.1:0-2525 GCA_041480465.1 Methanoregula sp.
ATGAACCGCTCCCGCCCGCATGCCATTTCCCATTGAGAGAGTTACCTCGTGCTCCTTCATGATCTCGAGCAGGTAATCGAATTCGGAATACAAAGGGTTCTCTTTTTCATTGTGGAGCATCCACGCGGTCATGAATGCCCCTCCACGGGATACGAGACCCGCGTGCCGGCCCTGGTTCCGAAGACGCTTGACGGTCTCCCAGTTGATACCGGTATGGATTGCCATGAAGTTGGTGCCGAGTTTTGCCTGTTCGGCCGTGATCCGGAACAGGTCATCTTCTTTCATGTTGACGACAGCCCCGTCTTTGAGTGCTGCTTCAATGAATGCCTGGTACAGGGGAACGCAGCCGACAGAGAGTGTTGTACTGGCAATAACCTGCTTTCGGATCTCGATGAAATCCCCGCCGGTCGAAAGTTCCATGAGGGTGTCGGCCCCGGCAAGTTCTGCCTGGCGGGCTTTCTCCAGTTCCTGGGGAATATCAACAATATCCGTAGACGTCCCGATGGAGGCGTTGACCTTGGTGCGCAGTCCTTCACCAATGCCGCATATTTTGACTTTCCGATAGGGGGAAACGGGGATGACGATGTGTCCTTCTGCAACTCCGCGCCGGACAAAATCTTCCGTAACTCCTTCCTGCGCTGCTACGATCTTCATCTCTTCGGTGACGATGCCATTCCTGGCATCTGTAACAATACTCATACCATACCCGTTGCCGTAAAGACAAGATAAAGGCTCGGTTTTTAGATTCTGGACTAAATCTGGCTTGTTAAGTGAACAAGTAAAGTTGATTTGTATTAACAAAACTGGATTTGAATACCTGAATTATCCTATGATCATACGAGGGAGCATATTTCAGCTCCACGTTACCGGGTGAGTAATCGATTTTTAAGCAGCATTCATTAAAATTGCATTTTCAGGAAATCGGCTGTACCACATATTTATAGACTAATTAAACACTAACCTATGGTAAACCTGACCTGTCAGGGGGATTTACGATGACCGAGAAAGATTTCACAGAAGTTACGGTAAAGGAGGCGTCTCACGAAGATGCGGGGCGTGGCATAGCACGGGTAAGTATCGAAGTGATGAAAAAACTCGGTCTCGTCTCTGGAGATGTAATCGAGATCCTGGGCAAGAAGAAAGCGGCCGCCATTGTCTGGCCAGGTTTCCAGCAGGATACAGGTTACAGTATTCTCCGTATTGACGGGAATATACGGAGCAACCTGAGTACCGGGATCGATGAAAAAGTCAGGATACGGAAATCCGAGGCGGAATATGCCAGGAAGGTGGTGATCCAGCCGACCCAGCCAATCCGCCTTGTTGGCGGGGAACAGTACCTGTCCCGTCTCCTGCGCGGACGGGCGGTGTTTGAAGGCCAGACACAGCGGATAGATGTGATCGGAAATTCCATTACGCTGGTGATTGCCAAAGTCCTGCCCAAAGGGATTGCAATTGTCACCGATGAGACCGAAATTGAACTCAAGGAGGAACCCTACAAAGCTGAAGAGGGGAAGAAGGAGATCTCGGATATCCACTACGAGGATATCGGAGGTCTCGGACGCGAACTGCAGCTCGTCCGCGAAATGATCGAGCTCCCGCTGCGGCACCCGGAGATCTTTGAAAGGCTGGGAATTCAGCCTCCCAAGGGAGTCCTCCTTTACGGTCCCCCCGGGACCGGCAAGACCCTGATTGCAAAAGCAGTTGCAAATGAGGTGGATGCTCACTTTATCTCACTCTCCGGCCCGGAGATCATGAGCAAATATTATGGCGAAAGCGAGAAAGGGTTAAGGGGAAAATTTGAAGAAGCAGAACAGAATGCGCCTGCGATAATTTTTATCGATGAGATCGATTCGATAGCCCCAAAGCGTGCGGAAGTCCAGGGCGAGGTGGAACGTCGCGTGGTTGCCCAGCTCCTCTCTCTTATGGACGGCCTCAAAGGGCGGGGGCAGGTCATCGTCATAGCGGCAACCAACCTGCCGGACTCCATAGATCCTGCTCTCCGGCGTGGCGGGCGTTTTGACCGGGAGATCGAGATCGGGATTCCCGACAAGAAAGGACGGCTGGAGATCTTCCAGGTCCATTCCAGGGGCGTACCGCTGGCTGATGATGTCAGGATTGACGAGTTTGCAAACTCCACTCATGGTTTTGTTGGTGCGGATATAGCGCTGCTCGTCAAGGAAGCCGCGATGCATGCCCTGCGAAAGGTCATTCCCCAGATCAAGCTGGATGAGGATATCCCCAACGAGGTGCTCGACCAGCTGAAAGTGACCAATGAGGACTTTGCGGAAGCCCGCAAACATGTCGAACCCAGCGCGATGCGCGAGGTGCTCGTTGAAGTGCCTGACGTTACCTGGAAACAAGTCGGTGGGCTTGAAGACGTAAAACAGGAACTCAGGGAGGCCGTGGAGTGGCCGCTGAAATTCCCGGATGTGTTCGAGCGACTTTTAACAAAGCCTCCAAAAGGCATCCTGCTTTTCGGTCCGCCCGGAACAGGAAAAACCCTGCTTGCAAAAGCGGTGGCTAAC
>JBGOZZ010000328.1:0-2511 GCA_041480465.1 Methanoregula sp.
CTGGGAATGCTGATAGGAGTCCTTATTAACATTCTCATGAAATGATCAATCTACAAGGTACTGTCGCCGGAGAAACCGATTGTTGCAACCCATGCTGTTGTCGTATGATATACCCCTCACCCTTTGGCAGCTTCATTACGCAGTTCCTCCCTTTATGGTGCCGTGGATGCGAATAATATCTGAGTTCTCTGCTGAACATGGAGCGATACGATGCTGACATTTATCGGCCTCGGACTCTATGACGCGAATGACATCTCGGAAAAAGGACTGGAATGTATCCGGAACGCGGATCACATTTTTCTGGAGATCTACACTTCCCGGCTTATGGGTGCAACATATAAGGAACTTGAGAAATATTACGGAAAATCTGTATATCTGCTCAGGCGTGAGAACGTAGAGCAGTATCCCGATGAGCTCCTGCTCAGGGCAGAGACCGAACGCGTGGTATTTCTCTGTGCCGGTGACCCGATGGTCTCTACTACTCATGCTGACCTGAGGATGCGTGCTGCTGTACGGGGAATAAAGACTTCGATTATTCATGCTGCTTCAATCTCAAGTGCGGCCTGTGGCCTTTCCGGACTCCAGAACTACCGGTTCGGGAAGTCCTGCTCGATCCCCTTCCCGCAGAAGAACTGGTTCCCGACAACGCCCATTGAGGTCATTGCACTGAACCTGTCCCTTCGGTTACATACGCTGGTATATCTTGATATCCAGGATGAAAGGTATATGACCGTACACGAAGCCATTAGCCTTCTCGAACAGATGGCAGAAGGAAAAACGATGCATATTCCCCTGTATGTCGGCATTGCCAGGGCAGGGTCGGACAGTCCCCTTGTGAGAGCAGGACCTGCCGATACCCTGAAATCAGTTGATTTCGGTCCGCCGCTGCATATTCTGATCGTACCCGCAGAACTGCATGACATGGAGCGCTCGTACCTGGAGATGTTTGCCGGCTTATGAAGATCGCAGAATGCCAGTGCCTTTTTACCACAACCCTCACCGCAACGCGTATCACCGCACCACAGGATACTCCTGTCAATAAAATCGCCGCGTCTGTCCTGGAAATGGCACGCGCCTATGAAAGCGATGGGATCCAGTTTCTTGCGTCAGGAGATCCCGTCAATGCGCTTGCGGGTTTTTACTATGGGTTCGGCTGGCTGCATTTCGGCCTGTCATCCGGGCTGCTCGTTGTTGAAGGTACTACTGCATGCCCGTTTACCGGTCCACCCGAGATACTCCCGCCATCATGCAGGGCAAAACTTGAAGAGAAGTCGCGCCGCTATGCACACCTGCTGGAGACTGCCAGTTCCTCAGTCATATGTGCCCCGGATCCGGCTACAGGAAGCCATGATTTTGCCGGGCGAATTCTCTTTATTGCTGAGGTTTATGCCCTGCAGGGAGATCAGCTTCTGAAGTCCGGAGCTCACGAAGAAGCCCTTGCCTGTTTCAGTTACGGGCACGGCTGGCTCGATGCCGGCGTTGCTGCCGGACTCTTCCGGATTATATCAAACCGGGATATTTTCTGTGTCTGATGATGAGGATAGATCTGTTATGTTCTGTTTTTAAAAAAAACCGTCCCATCATGAATTCATCTCATAAAAAGGTTTATACTATGTCCAATAATTTGTAAAGATACCCGGCACGTACAATAATGTGCGCTCACAGGGAGGGAAAAAAATGGAGAAGTCGCAGGTAAAATGGCTCTATATTTCAGTCGGATTTTCCCTCCTCGTCCTGATCATAATCCTGTACCTTACCATTAATGAAAACACGGTACAGTATCTCAGGGAGATCAATCCATTCTTCCTTCTGTTAGCATTCATGACTCATATACTCACGATGTGCTTCTGGGCATTGCGTGTCAAGAAGATGTCAGGTTCGCTCGGTTACCCTATCGGTTTTATTTATAGTCTGAACCTTGTTTTTGCCAACCTGCTGGCAGCTGCGATAACTCCCGCACAAGCCGGCGGGGAGCCGGTACGAGTGCATGAACTCTACCGGGCGAACGTACCACTTGGGGATGCAACAGCGGTGGTAATTATGGAACGTGTACTGGACGGCATCGCACTTGCTGCCCTTGCTGCGTTTGCCATGATAGTCCTGACAGAGCAGTGGAAAAGTCTTGGGGCAATCTCAGAGGCAATGGTTTTCATTACCTGGATCTTCGTCGTGGGATGTCTCTTCCTCTTCTACCTTGCGGTCAGGCGACCCGACGTAGTAAAAAGAATCGTAAACCGCACTGCACGCTTCTTCACTCGCACGTGGGAAAACGCTAAGGTCGAGAAATTCATCAAGCAGGTTGACGTGGAGATCGATAATTTCAATACTGCAGTTATCAAGTTTGTGAAAAGCGCCAAGGGAGGATTGGTATGGGGGATGCTGTTTACCCTTCTTTACTGGGTCTCTGAGATTGTTACTGCCTCGCTCATCCTTCTTGGTCTGGGACAGCCCCCACTCATCCTGGAATCTTTTGTGATCCAGCTCATCCTCGCAATCCTGATGATGCTCCCC
>JBGOZZ010000329.1:0-2505 GCA_041480465.1 Methanoregula sp.
CCGTTTTGGGACGATCGGTGTATCTTTTTTCCAGATATGGATATCCCGGGCACGATCAAAGTTGAATTTAGCCTCTTCGGGATGCCCCATCTCTTTATAACATATACCGATATGATTCCATACACTCGCATTATTGGGCATCTGGTTTGCTACCATTTTGAACGTCTGGATTGCGGATTCGAGATATTTATTGCTCATGTACAGTACCCCAATCATTTCGAGGGTTTCAGCCAGGTTAAAAAGAAGTTCGGAATCTTCAGGCGCAAGTTCCACAGCTCGCAGTAATGATTTGAGTGCACTGATATTATCACCCATCGCCCGGTAACAGAGGCCCTTTTCATTCCAGACATGCGGAAGTTTATCATCAATCTCGAGTGCCTTATCGAATGCAGCAATCGCGTCCGTATATTTCTTTTCCTGTATATACAGACTAACTCCTTCCTTGTAATGGGCTGAGGCTTTACCAAGAATCTTATCAAACATCTTCCCGGCAGGCTTGGAAGACTTTTTAGATGCAACCTCTGCTGCAAGATTTGCCGCAGCGTCCTGCGATTCATCACGAATTATTACATCTTTAAATGTCGCTGTGATGTCCCTCAGCATTCCGGCAGCTGCAATGAAATTTCCCTGACCATCATACACCGGCATAGCTTTAGTCCAGATTGTCGAGTCACTTCCATCCTTTTTTACGGCTTTTGTGACTGCGATAATCGGGCCTTTCGCGACCCTGCTGACTATCATATATTTTTCTTGCTTAATCACATCATCGGGCTCGAATATGAGATTTATGAGCATCTTTCTACGGGTTCCAAAAAAAGGTTCCGCATAGATATAATCCCCTTTTCCAAGTATATCGCTTGCCTTGACATCCGTCAGCTGTTCCATGGGAGCGTTCCATGCAACAACCTTACCTTCACGATCTATGGCAAAACTGGGATCAGATGAAAAATTGATCATATCATTTATAATCCGCTTTGTTGAGCCCAGATTTCTTCCAAGATACGTCCTTTCCACAGCTGTTTTGACCATGGTGACTAATTCGCGGAACTGCATCTGCGGGTCTTCGCCTTTTTGCAGGAAAAAGTTTGCACCATTATTAATTGCTTCTATAGCTGTTCGTTCATGTCCAACACCTGTAAAAATTATCACTGGTGTTGTATCCCCTTCCGAGCGGAGAATTTTCAAAAATTCAATTCCATTGAGATCCGGCATATCGTAATCGACGATGATGGCATCAAAAGTTTTTTCCGGAAGAATCTTTAGTGCCTCAGTTGCTGATTGTGCAGTATGGACACTCATCTCACGGGATCGTTCGGAGAACAACTTGAGCACTTCGAGCAACGCGGGTTCATCATCGATCAATAAGACAGAGAGCAAGGAAAAATCACCTTTATTATTAGTTCAATGAGTCCCGGCAGATATAAATATAGGCCTTTTTGGCACGCCACAGGTATACCCTGACATGACAAAAAGAAGGCGGTCAGAATAACCTGAAAGTAAACTCGTGCATTAATATGAGATATGCATCGAATGAAATGTTGACAGAGTAATCAGATCTGAAATGACTCTCTTAAAAAGGAACGGATAGTTTAGTACCCGTGAATTTCAGATTCTACGGCCTCAAGATTTGCAATCCGCTTTTCAAGCGGAGGGTGCGTGGAAAAGAGTTCCATGATGGTATTGCCTGACAGCGCCGGGATGATAAAAAATGCATTGGCTGCCTCAATTTTTACCTTTGCCTCGGCCGGCACCACATCCATCCGTCCGCTAATCTTGCTTAATGCCGATATAAGTGCCCTCGGATTTCTCGTGATGTAAGCACTGCCGCGGTCTGCGGCAAATTCGCGGTACCGTGAAAGGGCGAGAATAAGCAGTGTACTTACCGCGTACACAACGATCGAGACAATCCAGACAATGATCGTTCCACCCCCTTCACGATCACGCCCCCCTAACAGCGCAGAAAAAAAGAAGCTCTGCATGATCATCGACGCTATCATCGCGATAAAACTGGCCATCGTCATGGTCAGGATATCCCGGTTCTTAACATGAGAAAGCTCGTGAGCAAGCACAGCCTCAAGCTCATCCTTGTTCAGGAGGCGCATGATTGAATCTGTGCACGCGACGACAGCATGACTTGGGCTCCTGCCTGTCGCGAAGGCATTTGGCACCGGGCTCTGCATGATCGCAATTCTGGGAATGGGGAGATCCGCCTCCCTGCAAAGCTTCTCGACCATTCTGTGAAGTTCAGGATATTCATCCTCTTCGATAATGCGTGCTCTCGTTGACCAGAGGACCAGTTTATCTGAGAAGAAGTACTGGATTAGCCCCATACCTACTGCCAGTACAACAATCAGCCAAAGGCCCGCTCCGAATGCGAGGAGGATTGTCATGAACACCAGATACAGGATGAACAGTAAGAACATGGTCAGCCAGACCCTCCCGGTAAGGCCCCAGTCACGTTTCCATTTCATAGTCAGTACACGTTCGATTGCGACGCTCTTAAAG